>NZ_JAASHC010000023.1:0-88963 GCF_019734355.1 Bacteroides sp. K03 | reverse complement strand
CATATCTTTCGTAGTTAACATTTATTAAAGCAATATTCTGCGGAAACATTTGGTTTTAATAGAGTATACGAGGAACAGCTCGAAACTCTACGAAGAATGATGCGAAACTCTACGGACAATGAAGTGAAACTCTACGAAGAGTATACTAAAAGTTCGTAAGATATTACATCTGAAGAGGGTAAATAATAAAAAGACTTTTTGGGAATGTATTAAAAAAATATCTTTATTTCTGTTTCTTTTCTTATTTATGCTTAATGAAGCGGTAGTATTTCTCAAATAAGGTAGGCGAATAATTGAATAATCGTATATAGAAGGATGGCTTTCGGGGACACAATGGATATAGACCTTCTTCTTTAATTTTCTGTATTAACTCCTTTTGGATGGAATGTCCGTCCCTGATACTGCGTTTGAATATCATTATCACTCTGTTTGCAATGTGGTCGTTGAAATAGGATATGATTTTAGGATCATTTTCGTGTTCAAGTCTGAACCTATTGAGTGAACCCATTGCAGTGAGCATATCATAAAAGTTACTTTCTTTGTAGGTATGCATGAATGACTCTTCATTCTGGAAATAGTTATAGAAAGTCCGAGGATAATATTTAATACGCTTAGCCATGTAAATAGCTTTGGGAGTAAACTCCTCATCTTCATGTCCGATAGAAAGAAAAGTGAGGTTGTTCTCGGTAATAAAAGAGCGACGATATGCATACAATGGAATCATCGGCGGATAGTTTTCTCTGATTAAAAACTGTTTGCCGGAGACTATTTTCTCGTCATTCTTATCAATATGATATCCGCCCTTTCGTTGAGTTCCGTTGGGAAGTATATATTGGTAGTTCATTAACATCATATCCAGTTGATTTCCAGACATCTCCTCATAAATATCCTTTAAGCAGTTGGGTATAATACTATCATCTGCATCTAAGAATAATAGATATTCTCCTGTTGCTTCTTTTACACCTCTGTTTCGGGATGCACTAAGCCCGCTGTTAGGGGTAGATACATAACGGGTAAATGAGTACTGTTTACATAATACATCTAAAAGGCTTTGAGTGTTGTCTGTAGAACCATCATTGATCACAATCGCTTCATAATTATTAGTTGGCATGTCTTGTACAGACAATGACCGAAGACACCTCTCAATATACTTTTGTGCATTGTAAGCTGGTATGATAATAGAAATTTTGATATCCATTATTTGAGAATTTTGAATTTGAAAAATGTCTTAATAGTCGCTACAATTTTATTATGCAATAAATATTGCGATTTTTTATAATTATGTATCATAGCTTGTCTCCAGAGCTTGTCTTTGTAGATTTTTACAGATTTATTCCTTAAAAGGCATTCTCTGCAGAAAGTTTCATATTCTTTTATCCATTCTTCCGGGAATGTTTTTTTCTTGCGATGTGCCAACTCATAATGAAGTTCAATAATATGTTCATTGTAACGAACCCCTAAATCCTCCATCATCTGTTTGTAAACCAGATAGGCATCTTTTTGCTGTTTATCAAAAGATACAGAAGATATCTGCGAATCAGAAATCTTGTAGTACATCAAAAAATGAGGGATAACATGAAATTTCAGTTTTTTTATGGCATTGGCCCATAAATCATAATCCTCTGCATAATGATTTTCTTTATATTTAAGTCCGGATTGCTTAAAAGACTGACTGCGGATAAAAGCTGTGGATTGTTGAAATGCACAGCGCAAGAACATCTCAACAGCTATTTTATCATGTTTTACCGGAAATGTAAATTTACCTGTTATATCACCTTGTTCGTTGATTAATTTTACAAAACTACCACAGATATCAATGTCCGGATGCTGCTCCATAAAGTTGTATTGCTCTTCTAATCTATTGGGAAACATAATGTCATCCGCATCACAGAATGCAATATAGGTTGATTGTGCGAGTTTAATACCTTTATTCCGGGTGCCTCCGGCTCCTAAATTCTTCTCGTTTTTAATAACACAAATACGAGGATCAGAAAAAGAATTAGCTATTTCTAAGGTATTGTCTTTTGAACAGTCATCAATAAGTAGTAGCTCAAAGTCTGTGAAAGTTTGATTAAGAATACTGTCTAAAGTCTCTTTTAGAAAAGAGGCTGCATTATACATTGGAACGATTATACTGACTTTTGAAGTACGGCTATAGGCTGTCGTATCCATTCTTTGCTCGTATTATTTTTTTGTTGAGTGCAAGATTGGAAATTTCCATATTCTTTTCTTCACAGTTTCTTGAATTCAAAGGATGGTGAAGGTGGTAAGCTATTGCTTTAAATTTCACTTTTTTCATCTTAATTCCTGAATTATGAAGGCGGATAGCAAGCTCTATATCTTCATGTCCCCAGCCATTAATATCATTATTATAGCCATTTACTGCAATAAAGTCTTTCTTCCAATAAGCCATATTGCACCCTTTTACATGTGTTACATCTTCCGATACCCCACTGAATATATTTGCAAGGAAGGGTATTCTGAATGCATTGAACTTATTGTTACTTCTCATTAAATTACTTTTCTGGGGGCGAAGCGCATTGCGGTGCAGAAAAAATCTTGTTTTAAATGCATTGATGAGTGTACGCCCGCCTCTTATGAAATATCCAGGCTCAGCTATCTCAAGATGATCTGCTATGAAATAAGGGTGCAGTAATATATCTCCATCAATTTGGATGATGTAATCTCCCGTAGCTGCTTTGATGGCCTTGTTCATAATCATTGTTTTCCTAAACCCCTTGTCTTCGTGCCAAATGTGTTGTATGGGGATAGGATATTCAGTCTGAAGCTCTTTAATCATATTCTGAGTTTCAATGGTAGAGCCGTCATCCGCTATAACTATTTCGTACGGATATTGGGTCTGATGCAACACTGTCATAAGGCTAAGTCTTAACGCTTCAGGCCAATTGTAGGTTGAAATGATTAATGAAACTTTCATTGGATATATCTTAATCAGCTTTTGTTTTACTATGTAAAGTAATAAATGCAAAGATAGGGGAAATACTGCATATTTTTGCTCTTTTTTCTGAAAAAGTCTTTTTCTATTAATTATGTCCAACTATATTTGACTATCTTTACCACCTTAATTTACGAAAAGCGGGATATATATATGCAAATCTCTGTTATTATACCAGCTTATAATGCTGCAAAATATTTAAACAGATGTATAGAGTCAGTTGCCAATCAGGATTTACCATATGATTGTTATGAAGCAATTGTAATAAATGATGGTTCAACGGACAACTCCATTGAAATATTGGATTCTTTGTGTGAGAAATATTCATTTTTAAAGTATATTGATGTTGAAAATGAGGGAGTTAGTTGCGCAAGGAATAAGGGGATATTAGAGGCTTGTGGTGAGTATTTGCTTTTTTTGGATGCTGACGATTGCTTCTATCCGAATGTTTTTGAACGTATTTATAAGGAGATGTCTGATGGTAAATTGGATATGATGTTGTTGAATTATAAGCATATTTCTTTGGATGGAAGTTTTTTAGAGCAACCTTATCATATGGAATTGAATGATTCAAATATCATTTCCGGAAGAGAGTTTCTTCTGAGAGATTTTTATCCGGCAATGGTTCCGCTATATGTTTATAAACGCACTTTTCTTATTGCTAATCAATTAAAGATGATTCCTATTAGGCATGAGGATGAAGAATTTGTGCCAAGAGCTATTTTTTATGCAAACAGAATAAAATATCTACCCTTGTGTTTTTATTCTTATTTCCAAAATAGCGGTTCTTTTATGAATCAGTATTGTGAATCTAATGCGCTATATATGGTTGCGGCTATGGTATCGCTGAATAATTTTAAAATTACTGTTAGTAATGATCCAAAGATAGTAGCCTATTTTGATGATCACATTGCTGTGATTATTATGAGATTATTTAAGAACAGCATTCGCTGCGGTGGACGAGGACAGACTGATATGATAAAAAAAATAAAAGAAGGAGGATTACTCCCTCTTAAACCCCGTAAAACTTCTTTTTATTATTGGATGTTTAATATGTCACCGTTTTTTTTCGAAAAGTATTACCGCTTTATAAAACAAAGACCTAAAAAGTAATGGATAAAAAACGAATTTTGTTTTTACATAACGAATTTCCTAGTGGTGGAGCAGATAGAGTGACTATTGATATTGCTGGTTATATATCTCATTATGGATTTGAAGTATATGTTCTGGCGAGAGAAATACGTGATAAGTTTTTATCCAACATAATACTTTTGGAACTGCCGGACAAAGCAAGCATTAATAGTAAAGAAAATGCAGATGCTATTATTGAGACTTTAAAGCAGCTGAGGATTGATATATTTGTTTTGCCTGTTCAAACATTGTCGCATCTGGCACATATACGGAATAATACTAATTGTAAAATAATATTTGCTTTGCATAGTGTTCCTTTTTGGGAGATTGGGCATGATCTTTACAATAAAAAGAAAAAAGCATGGCATTCATTATCCGGGCGAATAAAGTGGATTTTATTTACTTACCCTAAAACCGTTTGGTTTAAGAAATACTATAAACGTCTTTTGGGTGATTATCGTAGGATATACGAACAGGTGGATGTATATACGGTCTTGTGCGAAGGGTATAAACAGACGTTGATTGATAAAATAGGATTGTCTCCTGAGGAAAATAAGATATCTGTAATTCCTAATTCGGAAAAACGGGTTGAGAACATAAATCCGAATAAAAAGAAACAAATTTTATTTGTAGGGCGTATGACCTATGAAGATAAACGTATAGATCGTTTGATAGATATTTGGGAACTGATTTATAGAGAAGTACCGGATTGGGAGTTGATTTTGGTTGGCGACGGGGATGAAAAAGTGTTTCTTCAACAGAGAGCGCAAAAAAAACAATTACAGCGTATCAGCTTTGTAGGATATAGTAGCTGTGTTGATAAATATTATTATAATGCTTCGGTGCTATGTTTGACTTCTAATTATGAAGGATGGCCGCTTTGCCTTACCGAAGCTCAGGCAAATGGAGTGGTACCTGTTGCTTTTGATTGCGTAGCGGGTATACATGAAATTATATCCCCTTCGGGAGAAAATGGAATACTCGTACCTCCATTTTCTTTAAAAGAATATGCGCGTTTGTTAATTGACTTATTGAATGACGCTGATAAACTGCAAAAAATGAAAGGGAATGTTATTCGTAAGTCTATGGATTATGCTCCGGAGGTAATTGGTGAAAAATGGCTAAGGCTATTTGAATCATTATTGTTATCGTCGAAAAAAGAATGGAATTAATAAATTAGAAATTGTTTATGATGGTTAACTTATCATCTCCTTTGGTTTCTGTAATTATACCTGTTTACAATAGTGAGCTTTATTTAGAGGCGTGTGTTGAAAGCGTGATTGGGCAAAGTTATTCTACACTGGAAATAATAATAGTTAATGATGGCTCTACAGATGATAGTTTTACTATTATGGAGAAGTATGCCAAACTTGATGAACGTATTATTATTATAAATAAGAGAAATGGAGGGTTGCCGTCTGCGCGAAAATCAGGGATTGATATTGCTAAAGGGAAATATATTCAACACCTGGATAGCGATGATGTTTTGCTGCCCGGAGCGGTTGAACATTTGGTAGATAAAGCTGAAAATTCCGATGCTGATATTGTTGCAGCACCTTTTTATTTTTGTACATTAGGAAAAGAACCTAAAAGATCTGTATCGATGACTTTTGATACATTATCCGGGATGGAATATTTTAGAGAGATTCTTCAGGGTAGAGGATACTGGAGTGTGTGGGCTAATTTTCAGAAGCGTTCTTTATTCCTTGACCATTCTATAGAGCATGTTCCCGATATTTCTTTAGGTGAAGATGCCATACTGATGGTTCAACTTCTTTCTTTTGCTCAAAAAGTAGTGACTATCGATATGCCTATTTTAAATTATTATGTACGTCCTAATTCTTTGTCACGTTCGGAGGTAGTAAGTGACACGATGTATAAAGACCTTAGGGCTTATCCTACTTGGATAGAGCATTATTTACGGAGAAAGGGGTTAATTAGAGAGTTCGAGGAGGATTTAGCGCATTTGCAACTTCAGAATCTTTTTTTGGCAATGTATTGGAAGCGATATGAAGATGCACCTGCAGATCTGAGAAAAGCGGCTAATGATCTAAAAAGAATGCCCGGATTACGGGCTGGGTTGACTAAACGTCAATTAAAGATTCTATCAGTTTATCAATTGTCAGGTTGGTTAGGTGATTTATATCTATCTTATTATCGTAGTAGAGGGAAAATATAAATAAGATTATAAAGATCGTTTGGTAATCGATAACTCTTCATTTGAGTGCGATAAATATATTATGGGCATTTTCAGAGTAATATTAATATATTAAGGAGATAACGACAGGAATAAAATCGATGTATGATATGGACTGTGGTAACGACAAGATATTGTTTTCCTGGGAATATTAAATATGTCACTTATACACATGGATACACTGTCTTTGTGTACATCAAGACCGCAGTATCGTTCCATAGGCATCAATTTAGATGTTCCTCATAAATATAATATTAATTGAACTGTGAGTTCGTAGTACCAAATTTAGAAGATATAAGGTCTTGATTTTTTTACAAACGGGGGTAGAAAAAAAACTGTTCTTTTAATAAGGCCCGCTTATGAACCGAGATTTTTTATCTATATTTGTCGAATAATATTAAATTCCTGAATAAGTAATGGATAATAGAATTTCGATTGTTTTTACCGTAAACAATTCATATGCTCAGCATTGTTGTGCTGCAATGATATCTGTTCTGGAGAATAATCTTACCAGTAGCATTGATTTCTACATTTTGACGGACTATTTTTCTGATGAAAATAAGAAGTTGTTTGTTTCTGCAGTAGAGGGATATGGTAATAATAATCGTGTTGAGTTTAAATTAGTGGATCATGCTATATTTGAAGGCTTTAAACTCCATATAAAATACATTACTTGTCATACATACTATCGATTGCTAATAGCAGATCTGTTCCCGGAACTTACTCGTATTTTGTATTTAGATGCTGACTTGATTGTTGATGGCCCTATAACCGAATTATGGAAAACTCCTTTGGAGGGTTATTTGTGCGCAGGTGTGAATGATTCCTGGATAGAACGGATAAAATATAAATATAGTATTGGTTTGCAAGAGTCTGATATATATATAAATGCCGGAGTGATTTTGATGAATCTTGAGGCTATGCGTAATGAGAATATAACCGCACTACTGATGGATGTGGCAAAAAAATACTGCGATAAATTTGAGTATCAAGATCAGGACATTATAAATTGGGCTTTAAGAGGAAAGATAAAAGAAGTCCCAGTAATCTATAACTATACGACAGAGGAGGTTCTCCATACAAGGGCAGAAAGTCCGGTTATCATTCACTATACGGGTCGGATCAAACCATGGAGTATTAATGAGGAGTGTTGTAACCCATTGCGGAACCTTTATTTTGAATATCTGAAGAAAACACCTTATAAAGGATTTATTGGTATGTTTAAAAAAGAACGGTTGATTCGAACAATCAAAAAAATGTGTGGAATAAATATTAATCCCAAGAAGATAAAAATAGCTCTCATTATTGACGAGTATTTTGGTGGAATGGGGACTGCCTTTGGAGGGTATGGCTTTCTTGCACGTTATTATATAGCTCGTTATCTACCGAATGAAGAGATGTCTGTGGAAGTTCTCTTAGGAAAGAGTTCTAATAAATGGGAGTATAGAGCTAAGAAAAAGAAAATAGATGGAGTGACAATTATAGTCCCACCCGGTAGAAAATTTGTTTATAAGTGGTTGAAAAGAACCAATTATGATGTCTATCTTACCGTTGAATTGACGCATGATCTTTTGAAGTACGAACACCGGGGAAAGCCTATTATACATTGGATACAAGATCCCAGACCTTGGACCGAATGGCAGGAAATTCAGACAGTAAAGCTCTTTACTGAGTCATGTTATTGGAATTCTGAACTATATGATATGGTGAATCGATTCTATTGTAATGGGCAGCTTAAATTTATATCACAAGGATATTTCTTAAATGAGAAAGCCAAAGTATTGTATCGGTTACCGGAAGATGTAGATATTACTTATTGTGCGAATCCGATAGATATAGATTATACATTTGATCCTGCTACTTATAAAAAAAAGAATCATATAATTTTTATTGGACGTATTGAATCGGTGAAACGAGGATGGCTATTCTGTGAAATAGCGAAAAGAATGCCTCAATATGAATTTTTTATGTTGGGACAAACTTTTAGAGAGAAAAAAGAGAACGAGGTAGTTATGTCGGCATATAAAGCTGGTATCCCTAACCTCCATTTCGTGGGGCATGTAGAGGGTGAAGAGAAAAATGCATACATAAGAGATGCTAAAATATTGGTAAATACCTCTATCCATGAAGCCTTGCCTATCACCTTCCTTGAAGCATTGGCTTATGGTACACTTCTTGTCAGTTGTAGAAATCCTGAGGATTTAACTTCTAAATTTGGAAAATTCGTAGGCACAGTATTGGGCGATGGATTTGATGAAGTTCCTAAATTTGTTTCAGCAATTGAGGAAGTTATGAGTGATGAAGAAAGGCGTAAGAAATTGTCATGTGAGGCCGTTAGTTATATTCGTGAGGTACACTCTGTGCAGAAGTTTCAACGTGATGTGAGACAGCTAATAAAAGATTCTGTAACTAAAAAGTAATTGGATATGTTGAATGCACCCCTTATTTCTATATATTATTCCCGTTTATAATTTGGAGAAGGAAATAGCTAAATATTGGATTCATATCTGTAGTATATTGTGTAGCTTGATATTGTCCTTATACAAACCCTAAAGAGTTGGATATCTGGTCTAGTGATTGATTGTTTCAATTAATCGAGAGACTAAAATTCCTGTAAGCAGCTTCTTAAAATATCTTTTTTTTTGTAACTTTGTGTGTTTTCGGTTTTAACAAATTCTAAAGTAGATAATAAAATTAAAGGTAGTTTCTGTAAACTGAGGATTTTCTCCTATCTTTGCGACTTAATTCTTTTAATGACAAACTAATGAAGGAATTCTTTCAACTCATGCGCCGATTCGTGGCGCCTTACAAAAAATATCTGGGATGGGCTATATTGTTGAATATACTATCTGCTGTACTTAATGTTTTTTCATTTACATTGATTATCCCAATCTTACAGATTCTGTTTAAGATGGATAATAAAGTTTATGAGTTTATTCCATGGGATTCGGGTGCAAGTTTAAAAGAAATAGGGGTGAATAATTTTTATTATTATGTTACCCAAATGATCCAGACGAATGGGGCGTCACTTACCTTACTCTTTTTAGGATTATTTCTTGCTTTTATGACACTGCTGAAAACATCTTGTTATTTTGCTTCTTCAGCTGTAATGGTTCCATTACGCACAGGGGTAGTTCGTGATATTCGCATAATGGTATACTCAAAAGTGATGTCATTGCCATTAGGATTCTTTTCCGAAGAACGTAAGGGAGATATTATTGCACGTATGAGTGGAGATGTCGGTGAGGTAGAAAACTCTATTACCAGTTCGTTGGATATGTTGATTAAGAACCCGATTTTGATCCTTTTCTACTTTAGTACGTTGATTATCACGAGTTGGCAGTTGACTTTGTTTACAATACTTGTATTACCCGGTATGGGATGGGTGATGGGAGTTGTCGGAAAGAAATTAAAACGCCAGTCTTTGGAGGCGCAGGCAAAATGGAGTGATACCATGTCGCAGCTGGAAGAAACTTTGGGGGGGCTCCGTATAATTAAAGCTTTTATTGCGGAGAAGAAAATGGTGGATCGTTTTACAAAGTGTAGTAACGAATATCGGGATGCTACAAATCGTGTCGCTATCAGACAATCATTGGCTCATCCGATGAGTGAATTTTTGGGTACTTTGTTGATTGTGGTTGTGTTATGGTTTGGAGGATCGTTGATATTGGGTAATAACTCTGCTATAGATGCTCCGTCTTTTATTTTTTATATGATTATTTTGTATAGCGTAATTAATCCATTAAAGGAATTCTCAAAGGCGGGCTATAATATACCAAAGGGATTGGCTTCTATGGAGCGTGTGGATAAGATATTGAAAGCAGAAAACAAAATAAAAGAATCTCCGAATCCGAAGCCGTTGAACGGATTGAATGACAAGATCGAGTTTCAAAATATTACGTTCAGTTATGACGAAAAAAGAGAGGTGCTGAAGGATGTTAGTATTACAATACCAAAAGGAAAAACAATCGCTTTAGTTGGACAATCCGGATCCGGCAAGTCTACATTGGTTGATTTGTTGCCTCGCTATCATGATGTGCAAGGAGGAGATATAAAGATTGATGGTACGAGTATTAAGGATGTACGTATATCTGATTTGCGTGGTTTGATTGGAAATGTAAATCAGGATGCTATCCTTTTTAATGATACTTTCTTCAATAACATTGCTTTCGGTGTGGAAAATGCAACTATGGAACAAGTGATAGAGGCTGCCAAAATTGCTAATGCCCATGATTTTATCATGGAAAAGGAAGATGGCTATAATACCAATATCGGAGACCGTGGTGGTAAACTGTCCGGAGGGCAGCGCCAACGTATCAGTATTGCCCGTGCCATATTGAAAAATCCTCCGATTCTGATTCTTGATGAAGCAACTTCTGCTCTTGATACAGAATCTGAACGTCTGGTACAGGAAGCTCTTGAAAGATTAATGAAAACACGTACGACGATTGCTATTGCCCATCGGCTTTCGACAATAAAGAATGCAGATGAAATTTGCGTACTTTATGAAGGAGAGATTGTAGAACGCGGCAAGCATGAAGAATTATTGGAAATGAATGGATACTATAAGCGACTGAATGATATGCAATCCCTTTGATAGAAGGTAAAATGAAAAACGGCAGATATATTGGATGGACAGGTTGTTTGATGATGCTTCTCATAGTAACTACAACGGTTCGGGCCCAAGTGGAAGAGAAAGTTTGTAAGACTGATTACAATATTAATCCTGAACGAGTAGGAGAGTTGTCTGTAGAACTGGATAATATCAGTTTTTTTAAAGATAACGAGTATGCCGGTACTGTGATGAAGGGATATTCATTGCCGGGTATGTGGCTGGAACCTAAGGTTGTCTATTATCCGCTGAAAAATATAAAACTGGAGTTAGGAGCGCATGCATTGATTTATAGCGGTGCTTATAAATTCCCCAACTATGCTTATCATGATATAGCCACCTGGAAAGGAAATCAATACCAACGAGGAACACATATCTTGCCTTATTTCAGAGTGCAATTGGCCTTGTCTCGTGTGAATCTTATTCTGGGAAATATTTATGGTGGTTCCAATCACGGGCTGATTGCTCCTCTTTATAGTCCGGAATTAAACCTGACTGCCGATCCGGAAACGGGATTGCAGTTTTTATATGACTCCCGGCACTTGCATCTGGATGCGTGGGTCAATTGGATGAGCTACATTTTTGAAGAAGATACCCATCAGGAGTCTTTTGTTGTAGGGCTGTCTTCGTTGATAAAATACAATGATCCGAAAGCGCGCTTCCATTACTATACACCTGTGCAAATGACTATTCAACATCGTGGAGGAGAACAGGATACGATCTATACGAATTCGGTACAAACATTGATGAATGGTTCCGTAGGAGCCGGAGTAACCTGGAACGTGAATCGTCCGGTGCTGAAACGAGTGAATGTAGAAGTGGATGCAGTAGCCTATTATCAGCAGGCGGGACATTTATGGCCTTTTGATAAAGGAGTAGGGCTATACGCTGCTGCTTATACTGATCTTAAAGATATACGTATCAAAGGTGGGTATTTTATGTCAAAAGACTTTATCTCTTTGCTTGGCATTCCTTATTTTGGCTCTGTTTCCACGAAAGAAGAAGGGGCGTTTTATAATGATCCGCAAACTCTTTTCCTTTCTGTAGAATATTCTCGCTCATTTGGTAAACACTATGCCCTTGGCGCTAAAGCGGATATTTATCAGTATCTGCCTGGCACTATGACAAAAGCAGATGGGGAAATGATAAAGCCTGGTAGTGCCACCAGCTTTTCTTTTGGTGTTTACCTGCGTGTGAATCCGAGTTTTCTGATAAAGAAGTTCAAGTAGTTTATTTTCTTCCGAAGTCGGCGGGAATTTCGCCCCATTCTTTGGTTTCCCACTTCAGAATAGGGGTAGAATAGGTGTTTTCTTTTAACCACTTCTCGGCACGTTCTATTAATAAGAAAAGCTGTTCCGTTTCAGCGGTGCGTGGCAATTTTGTTTTGCATCTCTTTTGTTTTACCCAACTGATAGCGTTCACACTGTCACTGTAGACGGGCATATCGAATCCTTTTTGTTTCAGGAGGGCAAGTCCATGTACTAATGCCAGGAATTCACCGATATTATTTGTACCTTTCATTGGGCCGAAGTGAAATATTTCCTGTTGACTGGCTACATGTACTCCGCGATACTCCATCGGACCGGGATTACCACTGCAGGCTGCATCTACAGCAAGGCTATTCTCTATTACAGCAGCAGGCAACGTGTGTGAGGTAGGTTTATTTTCTTTTTTGTTTGTGGCATTTTTACCAATATATGCGTAGGGAGATGATGCGAGAGCACGTTCTGCTTCTTCCCGGCTGTCAAATGACTTATATTTGGCTCTTTCGTATCCTTTAATTTGTAGTTGGCAATCAGTCCAGGAAGAATAAATGCCTGGGGTTACGCCTTCCCATACCACATAAAATTTTTGCTTTGCCATTCATCTTTTTATTTATTCGGGTGGTAAAGTTACAAATATATTTTAGTAAGTACTGTATCCTAATTAAATGAACCTATCATTGAAATGCAGATTATCGCAAATTCACGCAAAAATATCGTCTCTCAAGTACAGCAAACCTTCTAATTTGCGAAAAACTGCGATCATTTGCGTTTTAATAAAACGTTGTCATAGTATGAATTAAATTTGAAGTACTACTTATCGAACAAGTTTTCAAGATCAGTTGTTCTCTATATAACAGATTATAAACCCAAAGAAAGGAGACTATGATGCAAAAATCATTTAAAGATGTCCTGAAACACAGGAGAAGTTACTATTCAATCACAAATCAGTCACCTGTTTCTGACGAAGAGATAGAGCGTATCATAAATTTTGCGGTAACCCACGTACCATCGGCTTTTAATTCTCAGTCGACCCGCGTCGTATTACTCTTGGGTGAGAATCATAAGAAACTATGGGAAATAGTGAAAGATGCTATACGGAAGATTGTAACTCCGGAGGCTTTTAAAAATACAGAATCAAAGATTGATAATTGTTTTGAGAGTGGTTATGGTACTGTATTGTTCTTTGAAGATCAATATGTTGTGCAAACGCTGCAGGATACATTTGTCAGTTATAAAGATAATTTTCCTGGGTGGTCTTTACAAACATCGGCCATGCATCAGTTAGCAATCTGGAGTATGTTGGAAGATGCTGGTTTTGGCGCTTCTCTGCAACATTACAATCCTCTGATTGATGAAGAAGTGCGTCGTACCTGGGAATTACCGGCCAGTTGGCATCTGATTGCTGAAATGCCGTTTGGTATGCCGGTTGGAGAACCGGGTGATAAAGAATTTAAAGCACTCTCTGAAAGAGTGAAAGTATTTAAGTGATCACGTCAGGATATAAATCGCTTAAAATCATAACAAATTTAGAGTAAATTGAAGTACAAACTTTATTTATTCTATAATTATATTACCTATCTTTGCTCTGAAAAGAAAAGATAGGTAATTATGATTCGTATATTCCTGACCGGCTATATGGGTGCCGGTAAAACAACTTTAGGGAAAGCTTTTGCCCGAACACTGAACGTACCGTTTGTTGATCTGGACTGGTATATGGAAGAGCGTTTCCATAAGACAGTGGGAGAGTTATTCGCCGAACGCGGTGAAGCAGGTTTTCGTGAACTGGAAAGAAATATGTTGCGTGAGGTAGGTACTTTTGAAAATGTTGTTATCTCTACAGGTGGTGGTGCCCCCTGTTTCTTCGATAATATGGATTTTATGAATCATCATGGTAAAACTGTTTTTTTGAATGTCCATCCCGATGTTTTATTTCATAGACTGCGTGTTGCCAAACAGCAGCGTCCTATTTTACAAGGTAAAGAGGATGAGGAACTGAAAGAATTTATCATTCAGGCGTTGGAGAAACGTGCACCGTTCTATTCTCAGGCCCAGTATGTTTTTAATGCCGATGAATTAGAGGATCGCTCGCAGATTGAAAAATCAGTGCAGCGGCTACGCGATTTATTAAAACTATGACTTATTTGCGCCTTCCGAACCTGTCTTATTTAAAAAACGTGTCTTTCTGATTGTATACTATGGATTTATAACTATTTTTGTTGCCTTAAATATTTTATAAACACAACTGAATACATTAAAATGAGAAAGTGGCGTATTGAAGATTCTGAGGAACTCTACAACATTACTGGTTGGGGTACTTCGTACTTTGGTATAAATGACAAAGGTCATGTGGTTGTTACACCGCGTAAGGATGGCATAGGTGTCGACCTGAAGGAGTTGGTCGATGAACTGCAGTTGCGTGATGTGGCAGCTCCCATGTTGCTGCGTTTTCCGGATATTCTGGATAATCGGATTGAGAAGACAGCATATTGCTTTAAACAAGCTGCTGAAGAGTATGGCTATAAAGCACAGAATTTCATCATTTACCCCATTAAGGTAAATCAGATGCGCCCGGTTGTGGAAGAGATAATCAGTCATGGAAAGAAGTTTAATCTTGGTCTTGAAGCTGGTTCTAAACCGGAACTCCATGCTGTAATTGCTGTTAATACTGATTCTGATTCGTTGATTATCTGCAACGGATATAAAGACGAAAGTTATATTGAACTTGCTTTGCTTGCACAAAAGATGGGCAAGCGTATTTTTCTCGTTGTAGAAAAAATGAATGAGCTGAAACTCATTGCCAAGATGGCGAAGCAATTGAATGTGATGCCCAATATCGGCATTCGTATTAAACTTGCTTCTTCCGGTAGTGGTAAATGGGAAGAATCCGGTGGTGATGCCAGTAAGTTTGGATTGACTTCCAGCGAATTGCTTGAGGCACTTGATTTCCTGGAAAAGAAGGATATGAAAGACTGCTTGAAACTGATTCATTTCCATATTGGTAGTCAGGTGACTAAAATTCGCCGCATAAAGACTGCTTTGCGTGAAGCTTCCCAGTTTTATGTACAACTTCATTCCATGGGCTTTAATGTACAATTTGT
The DNA here is from genome assembly GCF_019734355.1 of Bacteroides sp. K03. Lineage (NCBI taxonomy): Bacteria > Pseudomonadati > Bacteroidota > Bacteroidia > Bacteroidales > Bacteroidaceae > Bacteroides > Bacteroides sp. K03. The sequence goes on along the minus strand of NZ_JAASHC010000023.1, from coordinate 73,704 downwards.
TGATATTGGCGGTGGATTGGGAGTTGATTATGACGGAACACGTTCATCGAGCAGCGAAAGTAGTGTGAACTATTCTATTCAGGAGTATGTCAACGACTCTATCTCTACTCTTGTAGATGCCAGTGATAAGAATGGTATTCCTCATCCTAATATTATAACAGAAAGCGGACGTGCATTGACGGCACATCATTCTGTACTTGTTTTTGAAGTTTTGGAAACGACCACACTGCCCGAATGGGATGATGAGGAAGAGATAGCACCGGACGCACACGAATTGGTGCAGGAACTGTATGGTATTTGGGATACCTTGAATCAGAACAAGATGCTTGAAGCCTGGCATGATGCACAGCAGATTCGTGAAGAGGCACTCGATCTGTTCAGTCATGGTATTGTTGACTTGAAAACTCGTGCACAGATTGAACGTCTTTACTGGTCTATCACTCGCGAAGTAAATCAGATCGCAAGTGGGTTGAAGCATGCACCGGATGAGTTCCGTGGTCTGTCTAAACTATTGGCCGATAAATATTTTTGTAATTTCTCGTTATTTCAATCACTGCCGGATTCCTGGGCTATCGATCAGATATTCCCTATTATGCCTATTCAAAGATTGGATGAAAAACCTGAGCGGTCAGCTACTTTGCAGGACATTACTTGTGACTCGGATGGGAAGATTGCAAACTTTATTTCTACGAAGAATGTAGCTCATTATATGCCTGTGCATAGTTTGAAAAGTAAAGAGCCTTATTATCTGGGAGTATTCCTGGTTGGTGCTTATCAGGAAATACTGGGAGATATGCATAACTTGTTTGGGGATACGAATGCAGTACATGTATCTGTAAACGAAAAAGGGTATACTATTGAACAGATCATTGACGGCGAGACTGTAGCAGAAGTGCTGGATTATGTGCAATATAATCCTAAGAAGCTGGTGCGTACATTGGAAACCTGGGTTACAAAATCTGTAAAAGAAGGAAAGATTTCTGTGGAAGAAGGAAAAGAGTTCCTTTCAAATTATCGTTCCGGGCTTTACGGATATACCTATTTGGAATAATAGAACCTTTGGCGAGGGTGTCCGAAAGTAAAATTCGTTATCATTAAAACGCAGATTACGCTAATTTACGCAAAGATTAAATAACTCTGCGGTAATCAGCGTTAATCTGCGTTTTTAAAGTTATATATTGATAGCTGTCTCAGACTTTTAACGCACCTTCCTTTATATAATATATAGAATTATGAGAGAAAAACTGACTGTTATTAAAGTTGGTGGCAAAATAGTAGAAGAAGAAGCCACACTCAACCAATTATTAAATGATTTTGCAGCTATTGAAGGGCACAAAGTCCTTGTTCATGGAGGAGGGAGATCGGCTACAAAGATTGCAACCCAACTCGGCATTGAAAGTAAAATGGTGAATGGGCGTCGCATAACTGACGCCGAAACACTCAAAGTGGTAACAATGGTCTATGGAGGACTGGTCAATAAGAATATTGTAGCGGGCCTGCAAGCTCGTGGGGTGAATGCTTTAGGGCTGACCGGGGCGGATATGAATGTGATTCGCTCGGCCAAACGTCCGGTGAAAGAAGTTGATTATGGCTTTGTAGGTGATGTGAAGAAGGTAGACGCTTCCTTGTTGTCTGACCTTATATATAAAGGTGTAGTTCCGGTTATGGCTCCGCTGACTCATGATGGCGAAGGGAATATGCTTAACACGAATGCCGATACGATTGCCGGGGAAACAGCAAAGGCGCTTGCCCGGTTTTTTGATGTGACTCTTGTCTTTTGCTTTGAGAAGAAGGGGGTATTGCGCGACGAAAATGATGACGACAGTGTTATTCCGCAGATTACACCTGCTGAGTTTGATCAATATGTGGCTGATGGTATTATTCAAGGTGGCATGATTCCAAAGCTTGAAAATTCTTTTGAAGCAATTAATGCAGGTGTCTCAGAAGTGATAATCACCTTAGCATCAGCTATTAATGGAGATAGCGGTACACGTATTAAAAAATAATTCAAAAAAAATACGATTGTACCTGTAACTTTTTATATTCTCACCCGTCATTCTTATAGAGATGCAAGAAATCAGTTTCCGAAACGACATACTTCCTTTGAAAGATAAACTCTTTCGATTGGCGCTTAGAATAACCCTGGATAGGGCAGAAGCAGAGGATGTAGTTCAGGACACCATGATACGAGTCTGGAATAAACGTGATGAGTGGAAGCAGTTTGAGTCTATTGAAGCTTATTGCCTGATCGTTGCAAAAAATCTGGCAATAGATAGGAGTCAAAAGAAAGAAGCTCAGAACGTAGAACTTACCTCGGATATGGCTGAAGAGGTTGATCTTTCTGGTCCTTATGAACAGTTGGTAAATGATGAGCGGATGAAGATTATTCATCGGTTGATTAATGAGCTTCCTGAGAAACAGCGGCTTATAATGCAGCTCCGGGATATAGAGGGCGAAAGTTATAAGGATATTGCAAAAGTCCTGCATCTGACGGAGGAACAGGTTAAAGTGAACCTCTTCAGGGCAAGACAAAAAGTGAAACAACAGTATATTGAGATTGAAGAATATGGACTATAAGTATATAGAACAGCTTTTGGAGCGATATTGGCAATGTGAAACTTCTTTAGAAGAGGAGTTGGAATTGCGTACTTTCTTCTCACAGGAAAAGGTACCTGCTCATTTGTTTCAATATAGAGATCTGTTTGTTTATCAGCAGATTCAGCAGGAGGTTGGGCTGAGTGAAGACTTTGACGTGCGTATTCTTGCTCAGGTAGAAACGCCTGTAGTGAAGGCAAGACGCCTGACATTGGTAGGAAGATTTATGCCTTTGTTCAAAGCTGCTGCAGTTGTTGCTGTAATGTTTTCATTGGGCGGTATAGCACAACATACCATTTTTGCCGATGAGGCTTTGGACTATAATTATGATGCTTACACAGATACATATGATGATCCGGAAGTAGCTTACAAACAAGTATCTTCTGCTTTAATGATATTGTCTGAGGGAATCAATAAATCACAAGACCAGCATTTGGCCGACAGTGTGCGGGCAGGTGTAGTCGATATGATAAAGAAATAATGAAGAGCGTTCTTTTAATGTGCTGGATGGCATTGCTGTCTGTAGCTGTATCAGCTCAGGACTTTGCTTCTCGTTTTCTGACAGAACATAAAGGAGATTCAAATCTTACTTGTGTTACTATCAGTCCGAAAATGATGGAGGAAATAATGAAAAGTGATGCTGAAAAAGATGATGAAATTCTGGAGATAATATCTAATCTGAAGAGTATGCAAATGCTTACTGCCAAGGTAAAAGGGCAAAAGTATTATGATGAAGCTCTGAAAGTGGTAGAAAAGAATTCCGGAAGATTTGAACCGTTTCTTTCTTTCAAAGACGGTGCCGAAAATTGTCAGATTATGGTACGAAAGAAGAATGATACGATTATTGAATTGGTGATGTTAATGCATGGGAAAAATAATTTTTCCGTGATTAATTTTACAGGTAATATGAGTGCAGAGTTTATCTCAAAATTGGCTGCTTCAATGAAGCCCAAACACTCTTGATAAAAAAGACATTTTCATTTGCTTTAAACATATAATATAGTTAGTGTGCTTAATTAAAACAACTTGAGGCTGTGAAGTTTCAATTCTCTCAAATTTTTATAAATAAAACTAACTAAATAGATGGGCTACCGCGTGATGCAGTAGCCCTTTTATTATGCTTATCTGTCATCGGGGGATAAACAAAGAAAAAGGAAATTGCCTCACGGAAACTTCCTTTTTTGTATCTCTGTTAGAGATAAAGTTATATGTAAGAGAGAATTTTAATAATCTATCTGATGTCTGGCATTGAGAAAACCTTTATGCTTCCGAAACATCTTTGAGTTGAAGTAACAAGCTACAGATGTTTTTGTTTCTGCAATTCTTGTTATTCTATACTTTTTATGCTTCCCACACCTTTTTTACTGAATGTCTTTTGCACAGGCGAACCCTTATAGTGGATACTTCCTACGCCTCTTACTGCGGCGTCCAATGATTCGGCAGCATTGCAGGATATATTTCCTACTCCATGGGAAGAAGCTTTCACATGAATGGCTTCCAGATTGATGGCTTCTACATCGCCCACACCTTTTGAATAGAGATTGGCATTTTCTACTTTACCTTTCAGGTTTACATTTCCTACTCCCATAGAGCTCACTGTCAGATTTTGACAACTAAGATCTTCTATGTCTATATTACCCACTCCTTTGCTCTCTATGTCGAGTGTGTTGGTTATGAGTCTATCTTTGATGCTGATATTTCCTACACCTTTAAAATTAATGCGGTCCAGATCGGGGGAACTGATTGTGATTTTAAGGTTTTTGGTATCTCTTATTTTATTCTGTTTGTCCATTGTAAGTATCAATGTATTGCCTTTTGCCGAAACCTGTATCAGATTAACAAAATTATCCGGTCCGGATATCTGGAGAGAACTTTTTCCGTCTGTGGCCTGTGTGTAGTAAATGTTACTCACTGTATTGGCATCTATTGCAGTGAAGTTTTTAATCTCATAATCTCTGGTAATAGATTTCTTACTTGGTTTTAATCTTCCTGATTTATCGGCTACGAAGGTACAACTGGTCAGTAAGCAGGCTAAGAGTGTAGCTAATAGTACTGTTAAATTTGTTTTCATTTTTTTCTTTTTTCTGGGTTTCTGTATATTAGACGTAGTTTATCCTGGTAAAGTTGCATCTTATCTTGATTTTTTTCGTATTAATATCTGATGAAATGTCGATTAATACGGGTTGACGCAGATTAAAAGGCTATTATTCTTTTTTATACCTGTATTTACCTTTTTACGGATATTTGCGTTTCAATAATTAACCATCATTTACCCTGATTTTACTATATTGTATTTGTTCTTCCGGTGGATTATTTGTTTATTTGCAGATGTATGAAAGGAATGGATAGGATAATTGAAGATAATGAGTTAGGCACTTTGATCATACGTGTCAATACGCGTGCAAGGAGCCTTGTATTTCGTACAAAGAGCGATGCAATTTATGTAAGTGTACCTCCTGGAACTACCTCTGCTGATGTTACGAACGCTATAGATCAGCTGCGTGTAAAGTTACGTGGGCTTAAGGAGAAAGTGGTTCGTCCATTGATAGATCTTAATTATCATATTGATACGGAATATTTTAAATTATCACTTGTTAGTGGGCAGCGTGATAAGTTTCTGGCTCATTCGGAATTGGGTGAAATGCGTATTATTTGTCCACCTTCTGCTGACTTTGCAGATGAGAACCTGCAAGTGTGGTTACGTAAGGTTATCGAAGAAGCTCTCAGAAGAAATGCAAAGATCATCCTGCCTCCACGGCTTTATATGCTGTCAGAACAATATAAATTGCCTTATAAAAGTGTGAAGATTAACTCCAGTCGTGGCCGATGGGGGAGTTGTTCGGCCCGGAAAGCTATCAACCTGTCTTATTTTCTGGTTCTGTTGCCTAAGCATTTAATTGACTATGTATTGCTTCATGAACTCAGTCATACGCGTGAAATGAACCATGGAGATCGTTTTTGGGCATTGCTAAACTCTATGACTGGCGGCAAAGCTTTTGAATTGCGTGAGGAACTGAAGAAGTATAAAACAGAAATTTGAAATCCTCTTTATATACTTGTATTACACTTTATTAAAAAGTACGTACTTTATAAGTATAAAGTATGCATTTTAACGCCTTGTTAAATAGGTAATTAACACGCTGTTAAATACGTACTTTTATAATTCAGAGAATCTATGTTTAGCGTGCCAATTGTTTTATTCCGTGTGTATCCTTCTCAAATCGATAGTTGCCTCCCTTTTCACTCAAGTCAAAAACCGATACTTGTTCCGTAATATTATCTACAATCATCAACGCGCTTTCTTCTGCAAAACGTCCTATTTCTACTGTGACAGGTTCTTCTGATATCTGTTTGTTCATTATCAGGCTATCATTAATAAAGAGTGAAAGCGAATCACCCACAAATCCCTTTGTCAGATTAACAGTGTATGTTTCGATAAAGTGACGGTCTGTTTCTTTGTTGCGTTGTAGTCTCATACTCATATAAACAAAGACTACTACGATAAAGATGACTGCAAATGCCAGAATACCATTACCTATCATAAATTGTTTATTAGTGTTCAGACGGTGTGCCATGATAATACTTTTAAAGTTTCGGGGTAAAGATACTGATTTTATTTGTGATAGCCTATAAGGGTGTCTAAATAATGTCAATTTATGGCGAATGGTCATCACTATATTATCATGCTCTTTTATTCGTCTCTATAATGTATATATAGGTGTGAAGAAATCTATCTAATGTAATCATGAATTTGTAATGGAAATATTGGGCATCGGTATTTCTTTTCGGATATTTATTTGGAATCAGGTGTTTTTGAAGAAATGCGAATTCTACTGTTCTATATCCATATTTATTGTATTCGCTACAGATGAAACTGCATAGTGTGTAATTCTGTTTTTTCAGATCATATCTTTCGTGTTGTAGAACATATTCTTTTTTCTTGTTGATTTTAAATAAATTACTTTACTTTGTCGCAGGATGGTTCAGCATAGTTATGTGTTCCATTCTTACTACCTTTTAATTTTAATTGTATGGAAATCATTTTCGGACAACAAACTACTAAAGTGAAACAATTGGCTGACCTTATCAGCCAGGATATTTCGATAGGCAAGTATAAGGCTGAAGACGCATTGCCTTCCATTAACCAGCTAAGTCAATATTATAAAGTGTCACGTGACACGGTCTTTAAGGCTTTTCTCGATTTGAAAGAAAGAGGTATTATTGATTCTACACCAGGTAAAGGTTATTATGTAGTAAACAGGCAGAGAAGTATTTTATTGTTGCTTGATGAATATTCTCCTTTCAAAGATACGCTTTATAATAGTTTTATTAAACATCTATCGGTTCGTTATAAGGTCGATTTGTGGTTTCATCAATATAATGAACGTTTATTTAATGCTATTTTGCGCGAGTCTCTCGGGCGTTACAACAAATATGTTGTGATGAACTTCGATAATGAAAAGTTTTCTTCTGATCTTTATAAAATAAATCCTTCTAAACTTTTACTACTCGATTTCGGTAAGTTTGATAAAAAAGACTACTCTTATATATGTCAGGACTTTGACGATGCCTTTTATCAGGCATTATTACAGCTTGTTGATAGATTGCGACAGTACAGAAAGTTGATTCTGCTATTCGTAAAAGGAACCAAACATCCTCAAAGCACTTGCATTAGCTTCCGTAAATTTTGTACAGATCACCAGTTTGAGTGTGAAGTGGTAGACAATATGGATGAGATAAAGATTAGTAAAGGAGAAGTATATATCGCTATCAGACAGTTGGATGTGGTTAGCCTTATCAAACAAAGCCGTATAAATGGACTTGCATGTGGCGAAGATTTCGGCTTGTTGGCTTACAACGAAACACCGGCTTATGAAGTCATTGATAAAGGCATCACTACGTTGAGTATTGATTGGGAAAAGATGGGAACTTTAGCAGCTGATTTCATTCTTTCGGGTAAGCAGATACATACTTATCTTCCCACTGAAGTGCGATTGAGAGGATCTTTATGATCCTTTTTTATCTCCTTGCTTCGGCACAGTTCAGCATAGTTTTTTGAAATGTTTTATTTATTAAATATAGAATATGAAAAAGTATCCGAAAATTGGGATTCGTCCCACGATTGATGGTCGCCAGGGTGGCGTACGTGAAAGCCTTGAAGAAAAGACGATGAATCTGGCTAAAGCTGTAGCCGAATTAATTTCTACGAATCTGAAAAATGGTGATGGTACTCCCGTGGAGTGTGTAATTGCCGATGGTACGATTGGACGTGTTGCTGAGAGTGCAGCGTGTGCAGAGAAGTTTGAGCGTGAAGGAGTAGGGGCTACTATCACTGTCACTTCTTGCTGGTGCTATGGTGCCGAAACAATGGATATGAATCCTTACTATCCGAAAGCTGTGTGGGGATTTAATGGAACCGAACGTCCGGGAGCTGTCTATTTAGCTGCTGTATTGGCCGGGCATGCTCAGAAGGGATTACCTGCTTTTGGCATTTATGGACGTGATGTACAGGATTTAAACGACAACTCTATTCCTGCTGATGTAGCGGAAAAAATTCTTCGTTTTGCCCGTGCTGCACAGGCTGTAGCCACCATGCGAGGCAAATCTTATCTTTCTATGGGTAGTGTTTCCATGGGTATTGCCGGTTCTATTGTTAATCCGGATTTTTTCCAGGAATATTTAGGCATGCGTAATGAATCTGTTGACTTGACTGAAATAATCCGTCGTATGACTGAAGGTATTTATGATAAGGAGGAGTTCGTGAAAGCAATGGCATGGACTGAAAAATATTGCAAGAAAAATGAAGGAAAAGATATCAATATCCCTGAAAAGACGAAAACCCGTGAACAGAAGGATGAAGATTGGGAATTTATTGTGAAGATGACCATTATAATGCGTGATCTGATGCAAGGAAACCCGAAATTGCGTGAGATGGGATTCAAAGAGGAAGCTTTGGGGCATAATGCTATCGCTGCCGGTTTTCAGGGACAACGTCAGTGGACTGATTTTTATCCCAACGGAGACTATTCAGAAGCCTTATTAAATACATCCTTTGACTGGAATGGGATTCGTGAAGCCTATGTGGTGGCAACGGAAAACGATGCCTGCAATGGAGTCGCTATGCTCTTCGGACATTTATTGACCAACCGTGCGCAAATCTTCTCAGATGTACGTACTTATTGGAGCCCGGAGGCAGTGAAACGTGTGACAGGAAAGGAACTTACCGGCCGTGCTGCCAATGGTATTATTCATTTAATAAATTCCGGTGCTACTACATTGGATGGTACGGGGCAACAAACCAATGAACAGGGTGAACCGGTAATGAAACCTTACTGGGATATTACAGAAGCAGAAGTAGAAAAGTGTCTGGAGGCTACCACCTGGTATCCTGCCAACCGTGACTATTTCCGTGGAGGTGGTTTTTCATCTAATTTCCTTTCAAAAGGTGGTATGCCTGTCACTATGATGCGTCTGAATCTGGTGAAAGGGCTTGGCCCGGTTCTGCAGATTGCAGAAGGATGGACCGTTGAGATTGATCCGGAAATTCATAAATTGCTGGACGAACGTACGGATCGTACCTGGCCTACTACCTGGTTTGTACCCCGTCTTTGTGACAAACCGGCTTTCAGAGATGTATATTCTGTCATGAACAACTGGGGAGCTAACCATGGCGCTATTAGTTACGGACATATCGGCCAGGATTTGATAACCATGGCTTCCATGCTTCGTATCCCTGTTTGTATGCACAATGTAGAAGATGATAAGATTTTCCGTCCTGCAGCATGGAATGCATTTGGTATGGATAAAGAGGGGGCAGACTACAGAGCTTGTACTGTTTATGGCCCTGTCTATAAATAATGCGAATCAGCAGTTGAAATATTTAATTAAGATACAGTACTTAAAAAAACAGCAAATAAGTATTATGATAACAAATGAACAAATAGAGCAGTTTATGGCTCAGGCACATCGTGTAGGCGATGCAAATCTTACAATCTGTAGTAGTGGAAATATCTCATGGCGTATCGGTGATGAAGTATTGATTACCGGTACAGGATCATGGGTACCCTCTTTACCAAAGGAAAAAGTTTCAATTTGTCGCCTTTCCACCGGTGAAGTTTTGAATGGCGTAAAACCTTCTATGGAGAGTGGCTTTCATTTTGGTGTTCTTCGTGAACGTCCGGATGTGAATGTGGTACTTCATTTTCAGTCACATTATGCAACTGCTGTGGCTTGTATGAAGAACCGTCCCACCAATTTTAATGTAACAGCTGAAATACCCTGTCACGTAGGCAGCGAAATTCCGGTGGTTCCTTATTATCGTCCTGGTTCGAAAGAACTGGCCCAAGGAGTGATTGACGGGATGAAGGACCATAATTCGGTGTTATTACTGAAACATGGGCAAGTAGTGTGTGGTAAAGATTTTGATGAGGCTTTTGAACGTGCTATGTTTTTTGAGATGGCATGTCGTATTATTATCCAGTCGGGTGGTGATTATACTGTATTGACTCCGGAAGAAATAGATGACCTTGAAACGTATGTTTTAGGAAAAAAGACAAAATGATGTTAGATACTTATTTAGCTATAGATTTTGGTGCCGGAAGTGGCCGGGTTATGGCTGGATTTGTCAGTGCGGGAATGGTAGATTTAGAGGAAATCTACCGTTTCCCCAACCGGCAGGTAAAATTGGGTAATCATCTTTACTGGGACTTTCCGGCACTGTTTGCGGATATGAAACAAGGCATAAGTAAAGCGATCCGCAGGGGCTATCATATAAAGGGTATTGGAATTGATACGTGGGGAGTCGACTTTGGGTTAATAGACAAGAAAGGTAATTTGTTGGGCAACCCTGTTTGTTATCGTGATTCCCGGACAAATGGACTTCCTGAAGAATTCTTTGCGGGTACGGATGTTTCACAACATTATGCCGAAGCAGGTATCCAGGTGATGGCGATCAATACGCTCTTCCAGCTTTACAGTTTGAAGAAAGAGGAAGATGCTACTCTTGAGATAGCCGACCGCCTGTTGTTTATGCCGGATCTTTTCAGCTATTTCCTGACTGGAACGGCAAACAATGAATATAGTATCGCGTCTACTTCCGAACTGTTGGATGCGCGTAGCCGGACGTGGAACTGGCCATTAATCCATCAGTTGGGCTTACCCGGTCATCTTTTCGGAGAGATTGTTATGCCTGGTACAGTGCGTGGACAGTTGAAACAAGATGTTGCCGCAGAACTTGGTTTGGATTATGAGGTAGATGTGATAGCCGTAGGTTCGCATGATACGGCAAGTGCTGTGTTTACTGTTGGTTTGGGGACAGGGTGCTCTGTGTTTGCCGATACGGATGCTGTACTTGAAAGCGTTGCTCCTGCTACAAGCCTTCGTCATGCATTTTTGAGTTCCGGAACCTGGTCATTACTGGGAATTGAGCTCGATGAACCTATATTGACCGAAGAAGCCCGGCTGTCTGGCTTTACCAATGAGGGTGGAGTAGGAGGCAAGATTCGTTTCCTGCAGAACATTACGGGTTTGTGGATTTTACAACGGTTGATAGCCCAATGGGGCGAAAACCAAAAGGAGACTGAATACGATGCTTTAATCTCTGCTGCTGAACTGGCAGAAATCACCTCTGTGATTGATGTCGATGATCCGGCTTTTGCCTGCCCGGCGGATATGGAAATTGCCATAGCCGACTATTGCCGTACTCATGAACTGCAGGTACCTTCTACACAAGGTGAATATGTGCGTTGTGTACTAAAGTCACTGGCACAACGTTATAAAAGAGGGATCGAACAATTAAACCGTTTGTTGCCCGCTCCGGTAGAGGCACTGCACATTATTGGAGGCGGTTGCCGGAATAAGCTGTTGAACCGGTTGACAGAAGAAGCGCTGGGTATTCCAGTGTATGCAGGTCCGGTAGAAGCTACTGCCATTGGTAACATTCTGGTGCAAGCTTTAGCCAAAGGAGAGATTGCAGACCGTAGAGAAATAACAGGAATAATTTAAAAGTGAATAGATTTATGGAAACATCTATAAAGAGTTATCGGACACAGGAATATCATCAGCCTGTAAAACGCTATTGTCAGACACTTGATTTGAGAAATGATCCTGAATTGATAGCTGAGTATCGTCGTCGGCATAGCCGTGAAAATATCTGGCCGGAAGTGATGGCAGGTATTCGCGAGGTTGGAATCCTTGAAATGGAAATTTATATTCTCGGTACACGTCTCTTTATGATTGTAGAGACCCCGTTGGAGTTTGATTGGGATACTGCTATGTCTCGCCTTGCCACCCTGTCGCGTCAACAGGAATGGGAAGATTATATGTCCATATTCCAGTTGACAAAACCCGGAGCTACTTCAGCGCAGAAATGGCAACCTATGGAGCGCATGTTTTATTTATATGAATCAGAATAATTTCTAATAACCTTTTTACCATTATGAACAACACTTCCAAAAAAACGATTTTAAGTAAAGATGGTGTAAGCTATCTCATCCCTTTTATTCTTGTCACCAGTTGTTTTGCACTCTGGGGATTTGCCAATGATATCACCAATCCTATGGTGAAAGCGTTCTCCAAAATATTCCGAATGAGTGTAACCGATGGTGCGTTGGTACAGGTTGCTTTTTATGGTGGTTATTTCGCTATGGCCTTTCCGGCGGCGATGTTTATTCGTAAGTACTCTTATAAAGCGGGTATTCTGCTTGGGTTGGGGTTGTATGCATTGGGTGCGTTACTTTTCTTCCCGGCAATGATGACCGGATGTTATTATCCTTTTTTAATCGCTTACTTTATTTTGACGTGTGGGTTGTCCTTTCTTGAAACGAGTGCCAATCCTTATATCTTGTCAATGGGAACGGAAGAGACAGCTACCCGCAGGCTTAATCTGGCTCAATCCTTCAATCCGATGGGATCATTGTTAGGTATGTATGTGGCCATGAATTTTATTCAGAATCGTCTCAATCCGATGGGGACAGCAGAACGCAGTCAGCTTTCTCCTACGGAGTTCGAAGCGGTGCGTGATTCGGATCTGGCAGTACTTATAGCTCCTTATCTCGTGATTGGAGTCATTATTCTCATTATGTTGTTACTGATTCGTATGGTGAAGATGCCCAAAAGTTGTGATCATTCTCATTCGATTGATTTTTTACCAACGCTGAAACGCATCTTCTCTATTCGACATTACCGGGAAGGAGTTATTGCACAGTTTTTCTATGTAGGTGCACAGATTATGTGCTGGACATTCATTATTCAATATGGTACCCGTCTGTTTGTCTCCCAGGGGATGAGTGAGCAAGCGGCCGAGGTTTTATCTCAACAGTATAATATTGTTGCGATGGTCATTTTTTGTGTGAGCCGCTTTGTTTGTACGTTTATTTTGCGTTATCTCAATCCCGGGCTTTTACTGAAAATACTTGCAATTGCTGCCTGTTGTTTTACAGTAGGAGTTATTTATTTTCAGAATATTAGTGGAATGTATTGTCTGGTAGGTGTCTCAGCTTGTATGTCGTTGATGTTCCCTACCATTTATGGTATTGCCCTTCAGGGGCTGGGTGATGATGCCAAGTTTGGTGCTGCCGGATTGATTATGGCTATTCTGGGTGGTTCTGTTTTACCTCCGGTTCAGGCAAGCATTATTGACCAATCGGTTTTGTTTGGTATGCCGGCAGTGAATTTGTCGTTTATACTTCCATTTATTTGTTTTGTAGTGGTAACTATATATGGACACCGGTCTTATAAAAGGATGAAGAAGGTGCGTAGTAAATAACCAGTTTGTCTTTTTATTAATGAGAGAGTTGGGCGTGATTCTTATTTATCGTATTTTTGCGCAATAAAGAATCTAATTCGTCTCTGATATGAAAAACATAAAGCATCAGAATATAAGTAGGATTACCTTATTTCTTATTTCACTATTTTGGGTTACTAAGCTTATTGCGCAAGACATATCGTTCAATTATTTATCTACTGAGAATGGACTTTCACAGTTTACAGCCTACTGTTTATATAAAGATGAACTTGGTAGGATATGGATAGGAACACGTGACGGGTTGAACGTCTACAATGGCAATCGGATACAAAGTTACAAGCCGGAACGGGAGAACAGTCATTCTATTTTAGGAAAAGATGTCCGGAAGATTTGTGGTGATGATAAAGGACATCTATATATACAGACAATTGAGGGGATATGCTCTTTTGATATGCGTACTGAAACATTTGAAACGATTCAGAGGGGTGCGGGTTACTCAATTACTTATAGTGCTGATACATTACTGATAGGTGGTAACAATTTTGTCTATTATTACGATGTCGCAAGCCGTCAGGTGGAGCCTTATTGCTCTTTAGAAGGAAACATACAGATCTCTTCCATACTGAAAGACAGTAGGGGGCGATTGTGGCTCGGTACCCGGGGAGAAGGGCTATATTGTTTGGAGAGAGGACAGGCGAGTCAGAAATGTGTTTTGCCCCGGTGTAATGTCTTTAATCTCTATCAGGATTTGTCCGGTGATGTTTGGGTATGTACCTGGGAGGACGGACTTTTTCATATCTCTGATGATGAAATCGTACATTATACAGATGGAGGAGCAGACAAAACACACTGTATTTCTTCTAACTCAGTGCGGGATTGCTGTGAAGATAATCAGGGAAATTTGTGGATCGCAACTTTCAATGGGTTAGATAAGTTTGATAAGAAGAAAAACGAATTTGTCTATTATACTTCTACGGATATACCGGGAAGTTTGAGTAATGCTTCTGTTTATTGCATTATTAAAGATCACCAGGGAACTCTCTGGGTAGGCACTTATTTCGGTGGGGTGAACTATTTTAATCCCGAATATGAAATTTATACCCATTATCGTCCCGGATTGCACGAGAACGAGGGACTTAGTTTTCCGGTGATCGGTTGTTTTGCAGAAGACAAGAGAGGAAACTTGTGGATTGCTACCGAAGGGGGTGGACTGGATTTTTATGATCGTACCAACAAGCGTTTCAAATGGTATAAACATAGGGAGGGTAGCGGTTCTCTTTCGCATAATAACATTAAAGCTTTGTACTATGACGAGAAACGGGAAGCGCTTTGGATCGGAACCCATCAGGAGGGAGTTAATAAACTGGATTTAAAAACAGACAAGATTACCACTTATAAGCTTCCTGATATAGAAGGAAAACAAGCATCCAATGTGATACTGGACATTATTCCCTATAAAGATGATTTGTTGCTGGCTTCTTATGATGGCGTCTTTCAATTCAATCCTGAGACGGGAAACTCCACTTTGTTGTTAAATCTATTTTCACATTATCTGAAAATAGATTCGGAGGGATTATTGTGGATTGGGGTAGAAGGGCATGGCGTATATGCTTACCATTTTGATACGAAGGAGCTGGTGAATTACAGATATGATCCGGAGAAGACAAATTGTTTAAGCGATAATATGATAACCTGTATTGCCGAAGATCGTCATCGCAATCTGTGGTTCTCGACGATTAGTTCCGGCATTGACGTTTATTACCGGGAGACAGGTAAGTTTGAGAATTTCAATTCTAAGAAAAACGGCTTGGGTAGTGATTGTATTTATGCTGTAACAGAGTCTTTAAACGGCAAATTGTTGCTGACCACTAACCAGGGATTCACCCTTTTTGATTATTACACGAAGCTATTTTATAATTATGATAATGAGAATGGCTTTCCTTTCACTACGTTGAATGAGAACTCATTATATCAATGTAAAGATGGTGAAATATTTTTGGGAGGTATTAAAGGAATGGTTTCATTCTATGAAAAAAGTCTCAATATTCCTCCTAAACCTTATGATATCTTTCCGGTAGGACTTTGGGTGAATGGCGAAGAGGTGGGTATCAATGACAAGACAGGCATTCTGAAATCTTCTTTTTATGACACCTCTGCTATTACGCTGAAAAGTGATCATTCGGTTTTAAATCTGGAATTTGCTGTTTCCAATTATATTGCTGCCAATCAGCATGAGTTTGTGTACCGGTTAGAGGGATTCTCCAATGGGTGGACAAAGATATACAAGCAACGTACTATTACTTATACCAATCTGTCGCCGGGTGACTATACCCTGATTGTAAAACCGGCAGGAATTAATAATGTGTATCAACCGGAATATCGTCTTAACATAACCGTTCTTCCTCCGTTTTACAAAACAATCTGGGCCTATCTTATCTATGCTGTCACTACGATTAGCCTTCTTTATTATATAGTGAGGACCTATCATGGAAGAATAAAATTGCAAGAATCTCTTAAATACGAGAAACAGCGCATTCGGGATGTAGAGGAACTGAACCAATCTAAACTCCGTTTCTTTACTAATATTTCTCATGAGTTCCGTACTCCGTTGACGGTTATTGTGGGGCAGATTGAAATGTTACTGCAGGTACAGTCGTTTCCACCGGCTATTTACAATAAACTTCTGAATGTTTATAAGAACGGGCTCCAGTTACGGGGATTGATCAGTGAATTACTTGATTTTCGCAAGCAGGAGCAAGGACATATGAAGATAAAGGTGAGCAGGCATAATCTGGTTGACTTCTTATATGAAAACTATCTGCTTTATATCGAATATGCATCTACCCGGCATATCAAATTCTATTTCAATAAAGATCAGGATCAGTTGGAGGTTTGGTATGACTCGCGTCAGATGCAGAAAGTTATTAATAATTTGCTGTCAAATGCTTTTAAATATACTCCTGAGAAAGGAAGTATCTCCATTAACATCAGTAAGAGAGGAGAAGAAGCTATTATTGAAGTGCAGGACAGTGGTAAAGGAATCAAGCCGGAAGAAGCAGGGAAGATTTTTGAACGCTTCTATCAAACCAGCAATGATCCGGAGAATACTCAGGGAACAGGTATTGGGCTGGCCTTGAGTAAAGGTATTGTGGAGTTACATAAGGGGCGGATTGAGGTTAGCAGCAATCAGACCAGTGGGACAACGTTTACTATTGCGTTAAAGTTAGGAAATGCCCATTTCACCGCAGAACAGATAGAGACAGAGGAGCCGAAAGAAGAGGAGGCGGCGGTCGTTGTCGAATCGAAATTCATGGTTGAGCAGCAGGTGCTGGACGATACGGTGAAGGAACGTATCAAAGGAGCGAAGGTGCTGATTGTGGAGGACAATGACTCTTTAAGAGAAATGTTGGCGGGTCTGTTTGAACCTTATTATGAGATAATAACCGCTGCGGATGGAGAAGAGGGATTGAAAGAGGCTCGTGATAGGATGCCTGATCTTATTATTAGCGATGTGGTTATGCCTAAAATGACCGGTATTGAACTCTGCAAGCAGATAAAGCAGGATTTCGAAACGTGTCATATTCCGGTTGTTTTATTGACGGCCCGTACTGCGATAGAGCATACCATTGAAGGCTTGCGTATTGGTGCGGACGATTATATCACGAAACCTTTTAATGTGAACCTGCTTATTTCCAGATGTAATAATCTGGTGAACAGTCGTATCGTATTGCAGGAGAAGTTTAGTAAACAGCCACAGACCCGTGTTCAGATGTTAGCAACCAATCCGATGGATAAAGATCTGTTAGACCGTACCGTTGCCATTATTGAAAAGAATATGGATAATGCAGAGTTTAGTCTGAATGACGTGATTCGTGAGTTGTGTATCTCTCGCACCAACTTCTTCTCTAAAATGAAAGCTATTACCGGACAAACTCCGAACGATTTCATTTTGACAATTCGTTTGAAAAAAGCCGCTTATCTTCTGAAGAATGAATTGTTCTTGTCTATAGCTGAGGTGGCAGACCGGACAGGTTTTAGCTCTCCCCGTTACTTCAGCCGTTGCTTTAAGGAAGTATATGGCATCAGCCCATTATTCTATCGCACGGGTAATAAGGACGAGGATGTGGAAGAAACGGAAGAGGAAACTGGCGGGTAAAGAGGCGCTCATCATCGTATAAGTTTTTGGTGTATGATATATGCCCAATTCTGTATCAGTCGTTTTTTATGTACGTGATATTCTCTTCACCTCTTATATTGGATTTATTCGGCAAATACGTAATAGTCAAAAAAGTAATTACAGATATTTTTCAAAAGAAATTTTTGGGTAGAATATACTTCGTTGATATTATACAATCATCTGATTTATAACAGATAATAGCCTCTTGTTTAATGTTTTGCAAAAGTGTACACTTATTCATGTGTTAATTGTACATTTTTGCTATGCAAAGATGTACATTTTTGTAGTGCAAAAGTGTACACTCTTACAAGACAGGAGGCGGTTGTTAAAGAATAATGTTAATTGTGTTAATACAATAGCAGGGGCAGGTTTAATACGAAATTTATTAGATTGATGTGCACTATGCGTACAATCAGGTGCACATTGCGTACAGAATAATTCCTGCATGTTGTATATTGGTGAATTGTACTTGATGTGCCTCCTTTAAGTACGCAATATGCATCCCTCTCTTTCATATTTATTCCACTTTTGTTGCATCAAAAACCGATGTAAAACTTATCAATTTTAAAATTTATAGTATGAAAAAGACATTATTCTCTGCAATGTGTGCTTTGGTTCTCTGCTCAGGCATGAGTGCGAAAGTAATCTACGTAACTACTGATGGTAATGACAACAATGCCGGGACTTCCTGGGAGACGGCAGTGAAAGATTTGAATGTGGCAATAAGCAAAGCCGATAAAGGTGATGATATTTATATTGCTGCAGGCACCTACGTCTTTAATACATCTATTATGATGAAAAATGGAGTAAGTTTTTATGGTGGATTTGCCAAAGGAGAAACTTCTGTCGATGCACGCCAACGACCCAATCCTCAAGCTGAACCCTGGAACTTTACAAATGAAACGATTTTTACCGGTGAGAATGAAAACCGTTTGATGGAGCGGGAGGATAAAAGTTCTCTTTGGGATATGCTGTATGTGGATGGAATTACTTTTAATAATTATAAGGTAACTAAGGACTGGCGTTTTTTATATTTTAGAAATTCTGTTACTTTCCAGAATAACAAAGTGATTAATTGCGCAGCTAATGCTACCCTTGTTTATGGTGAAGAGAATTTCATAGTGCGTGATTGTTATTTTGCCAATAACAGCAATTTGGGTGATTTGACGAAGACTAATTCAGTGATTTATTTTTGTGGTTATGCAGTAGGCAGTTTGCCAAATCGTATGGAGAACTGTGTCTTTGAGGCTAACAAAATGCAATCTTTTGGACTTTATAATTATAATGGTGGACCACAGAATCAATCAGATGAAGTGCTGATTACCAAGTGTCTTTTTAAAGATAATACAGATAAATGTATTGGAATTGCTTATGACTGGTCAGAAGGTACGATGGCGATAACCGACTGTCTGTTTGAAGGAAATGCCACAACTGTTTCTGGTACTGTGCTTTCCGGAAAGTCAAATGTACAGGCAAGTTTTACTAACAACATTGTTCGTAATAATCAAAATACAACAGAAAGTGGAGACGAATGGAGAAGTGCTATTATTACAACGGTCTCCAATATGGTTCTTGCTAATAATCTGATAGTGAATAATACAAGTAACCGCTTACTGATGGATATTCAGGGAGGTACTCAGTTGAATAATACCATTGCCAATAATAAAGGTACTTTGTATATTGATGGTGCCGGTAGTCCTTTCTGGTATAATAATATTGTAGTAAACAATGAAGCAAGTAGAGAAAAAACTGTGGAGGTTGCAGCTAATAACGAACTGTGTTGGATAGAATACAGTGCTTTTGATACAGAGATTGATTTTGGAGAAGCAACGAATAGTAATAATGTTGTAGATGTTACTCCATTTGTAAATCCTGCTTCTTTCAAAGGGGTTGCTGTGGATGCAACTCAGAAAGAGGAATCTGCAAAGGCTGATTATTCTTTGAAGGAGGCTTCATTAGCTATAAACTCCGGTACTACTGAATTTGACTATAATTGTGAACTGGAAGATACCTGGGTTGAAAAATTCATGAAGAAAGATATTGCAGGAAATGATCGTATTGTAAATGGTAAAATAAATATGGGAGCTTACCAGGGTTCGGCACTGACCGGCATTTATCCGAACAAAGCAGATAACGGTTCCTCAGTGGTGGCTTATGGGAATCAGTTGGTAGTAACCTCTGATGAAAATTCGGTTGTAGAGGTTTACTCTATTGTAGGTGAAATGGTTCTTAGTGTGCCGGTTGCCGCTGGTGATAACACTATAAACATGTCCGGAAATGGTTTCTATCTGGTGAAAGTCAGCAATGTAAACGGTTCGAAGACATTTAAAGTTCTGGTGAAATAACTTTAGAAATAAAATAGTATGAAAAAAAGTAATTTGGCGACAAAAAGGTTGTGGAGCCTGTTTGTAGTTTGCTGCCTGATGACACAAATAGTATGGGCACAGGTAGGGACTATAACTGGTAAGGTTATTGATAAAGCCGGGGAGGGCGTGATTGGAGCATCTGTTCTGGTGGTAGGTACGACAATGGGTACCATTACGGATGTGGATGGAAACTTTAAGTTGGACAACGTACGGAGGGATGCAACTTTGAAAATTTCCTTTGTCGGTTATCAGACATTAGAGGTCAAAGTAGCAGGAAAGAAAAGTCTGACAATAACGTTGCAGGACGATACGCAAGCTCTGGATGAAGTAGTGGTAGTAGGTTATGGTGTACAGCGTAAGTCGGATTTAACGGGGGCAGTTGCTTCTGTTAAAGCAGACGATATTCTGAAAAATACGCCGACTAATAATATTGAGAATGCACTTCAGGGACGCATGGCGGGGGTTAGTATTGTTTCCGCTTCGGGTGACCCTACCCAGGGAGCTACGATCCGTGTACGCGGAGCCAACTCCATCAAGGCAGATGGTGGGCCGCTGGTAGTAGTCGATGGTTTTATCGGAGGTACATTGAGTATGTTGAATCCGGGAGATATAGAGTCCGTCGAGGTCCTGAAAGATGCTTCTGCTACGGCTGTTTATGGTTCGCGCGGGGCGAATGGAGTTATCTTGATTACTACTAAAAAAGGAAAATCCGGAAAAGTAAATGTGAATTATAACGGATATGTCAATTTTAAAAAGCCGTATACTCTTCCTGATATTTTGTCTCCCGGACAAATGGCCGATTTGGCTAATGATTACGGAAGAGAAATTAACCGGAATTCAGGTCTGGATCCTCAGGTTTTCTATGATGCAGATGCTGTTAAAGGTTTCTATAATGGAGGTGGATATGACTATCTGGACGCTATTTTCCGGGATGTGGCGTTGGAGCATACACATGAATTGTCGGTGACCGGAGGAAATGAAAAAACTCAATTTGTATTTTCCGGGCGTTATAATTATAACGAAGGTACGATTGAAGAATCGCAACGTAAGTTGATCAATGCCCGCTTGAAGGTGGATACAGAACTTCTTCCATGGTTAAAAGCAGGTGTGAATTTTAATGGCAGTTACTCTAAAGATTCCGGGGTGAACTTTAGCGGATGGCAGAATACCTTGGTAGATGCGTTGAATTTCCCGAATACTGTTTTACCGAAAGATGAAGATGGAGCTTATCATCACAAAGATATACAGGGAGGTCGTAAATTCAACCCGATGGCTCATATCAATGAGGTAGATAAAGACGGTTATTATTATAGTTCTACAATACAGGGGTATGTAGATGTTACGATCTTGAAAGGACTAACGCTACGGACTACTCAGAATTTCTGGTTTGGGAATACCAGTGCATTGAATACCAATACGAAAGGGAGCCTGAGTGGGTGGAACAGCGGATATAACTCTGCTGCTTTTACCAGTACCCAAAATTATTCCTGGACGAACCAGAATATTCTATCCTATGTGAAAGAGTTTAATAAAAACCATCGTATTAATGCTACAGCCGTTATTGAGCAACAGTATAGTAATAATATGAACAATAAGAGTGAAGGTCGTGAGTTGATTTCCGAAGAAATAGGCGCCAATAATACCTCTTTGGCTAAAAAAGTATATGGTTCTTCCGGACATACCCGGTCTTTCATGCTTTCTTATATGGCAAGAGTAAATTATGTTCTTATGAACCGGTATATGCTGACTGCCTCCTGGCGTTATGACGGTTCTTCCAATCTTTCGTCAGAGAAGAGATGGGAACAATTCCCTTCCATGGCTTTGGCATGGAATATGAAGGAAGAATCATTTTTGCGTGATGTTGATTTCCTGAGTCAATTAAAACTCCGTGCCGGCTATGGTGAAACAGGAAACCAGGCTGTAGCCGCATATTCTGCCTGGACAGAGTTGGAGGCAACCCGTGATGCAAATGATAATTTGACTCTTACAACCAAGCGGATCGGAACGAAAGGTCTGCGGTGGGAACGTACAAAACAGTGGAATGCGGGTATTGACTTCGGAGTATTCAATAATCGCCTGACATTTACGGTAGATGTGTATGATAAACTGACCAAAGATGCTTTGCTGGATGTGACTGCACCGTTATATACTGGTTTCAAGACCCGTTTGAAGAATGCAGCCGAAATACGTAATAAAGGTTTTGAGGTTACTATCGGAGCCGATCCTGTAGCTACCAGAGATTTCAGGTGGAATACGAATATCACTTTATCACACAATAAAGGAGTTATTGAAAGCCTGGACGGAGATTTGGAATATGCTATTATTAGCGGTGGATATCAGAACGACTATTTCCGTAATATAAAGGGCGAAAAACTTGGAACGATGTGGGGATATGTAAGTGACGGTGTTTGGAAAACAAGTGAACTGGCTGATGCTCCACAGGGAACAGAAGCGGGATCTTATCGGTACAAGAATCTGGATGGTAGCGAAGATAAGCAGATAACGGTGGAAGACCAGACTATTATCGGTAATGGGCAACCCTCTTTTCAGTGGGGATGGAATAATACGTTTACCTATAAGAATTTTGACTTAAGCCTGTTTGTCATTGGGGTACACGGTTTTGATATTTATAATTATACGCGTGCGGCTCGTTTGGGAGTAGGGGATAGTCCGTTGGAGTTAGGTCCTAATCCGGAATGGCTGAATCGTTGGACACCGGAGAATGAGAATTCGGATATTGCCGGTTTTATATCAAAACGTAATTCAAAGAAATCTGTATCTCAATACGTGGAAAAAGGTGATTTTGTGAAAGTAAAGAGTATCACATTGGGATATAATTTACCGGAAACGGTATTGAAACGCATGAGAATCAGTACATTGAGGATATATGCTTCTATCCAGAATCCATTCCTGTTTACCGGTTATTCCGGTATCGATCCGGAGGTTACATTGAAAAGTCCACTGACCTCGGGGATCGACTACGGATATTATCCTAACGGACGTAATTATCTGATTGGGTTGAATTTTGGGTTTTAATAATAAAAAGCAGATTGATTTATGAAAAAATATATTGTAGCGTTAGCTTTTACAGGTTGTATTGGGCTTTCCGGGTGTGCTGATTTATTTCAAGAGCCATTGAGCTTTCCAACTCCGGAGAATATTGAATATAATCAGGACAATGTAACGAGCCTGACTGATGGTTTATATCGAAAATTGTGGTTTAATAACTGGGGATTCAATTGCCGTCCCCAAATTTTAGGATTAGGAGCCGATGATATTATCGGAGGTTCGGTTAGTAAACGTCATTATCTGATTGATGAGTTTTATGTACATGGTGATGATGTTGATTTGGTTTGGGAGTATTTATATGCTGTGATACAAGCAAGCAATCAGTTTATAGAGGGACTGGAAGCTTCTCCAACTATGGCTGATGAAGCCAAGAAACCCTATTTGGGTGAGGCTTATTTTATGCGTGCATTTGCTTATTTTCATCTTGTGCGTTATTTTGGGGATGTTCCCGGATTTACTGATTCCACTTGTTATAAAGATATATTGGGGAGTACGGACATTACCCGTAACAAGACAGAAGATATTTACAATCTGATTATTGTTCCTTCTTTGAAGATAGCCGAAGAGTATCTGCCCGAAAGAGGACGGAAGAATAACGGTTCAAATGAAACTCCTTCCAAATGGGCAGCTAAGGCATGTCTGGCCGATGTATACCTGACCATGGCAGAATGGCCATTAAAAAAGACAGAAAATTTTGCACTTGCCCGTGATAAGGCAAAAGAAATTATTGATGAAGGAGGTTATTCATTGCTTCCGCATTACGAAGAATTATGGAAAGAAGCTACTAAGCTTGATGCGACGGAACATATGTTCGCGTTACCTCATGACAAGGTAAATCAAGCCAGTAACTATGGCATTTCATATATGGCAATGGAGGAAAGTACGGCTGCATGGAGTGATTATCTGGCAGACTCCTGTTTTTATGAACGTTATCCGGCCGATGAACGAAAGGCGTTCAACTTTATCACTAAAATGGGTGAAGGGAAAAGAGCGAAAGATTTTCGTAAAACACAGATGCGTTCTCCTGCCATCAATAAATACCGTGATTACGGGGGCACAACTACCGCGAATGGAGCAGAAATGAGTGCGCAATCTTCGGGTATTACCCCAATTTATCGTTATGCTGAAGTATTACTGATTTATGCTGAAGCCCAGAATCGTGCAGAGCATGGTCCCAATACATTGGCATACCAATGTCTGAATGATATTCGTAAACGTGCGGCAGGAGGCGGAGTGTATGACAAAGCGGAAAACATGAACGAAGAGGAGTTTGATAAAGCCGTGTTTGATGAATACGGTTGGGAATTTTTCGCTGAGTTTAAGAGATGGTTTCAACTGGTGAGAACGGAAAAAGTATGGGAAATGAATCAATATAATCCGCGTGTGAAAGCATCTATGATGAAGAATGGAATAACCAAAGAAGAGCGTCGTACCTATTTGATGCCACTTCCCGAACAGGAACAAGTTGATTGTGGTTTTGAGGCTAATCCGAGAGTCTATTAATATAGAAAAAACGTAGTTTAGTGAACTCTGTCTTCAGTAGCCGATAACCGGATTGTTACGGTTACCGGAAGATAAGAGTTCGCGAAACTTAACTTAAAAAAAGAAATCCAATGAAAAACATTTTATTAGCATTGACATTATGTGGGGCTGCCGGCATTGGTTATGCAGCATGGTTTGCCCCTGCAAACTTGTTTGAGTCAAACGAGGTATCACATGCTCAGGCTGTTTCCGAACACTTGCAGCACCAGTCTTTACAAGAACTAAAAGCATCTGTTTCGTCTTACATGACTAAAGCAGAATTGGAAACGGCAGCCAATAAGTTATACACTACACTATGGGGCGGTAATTGGGGATTTAATTGTCGCCCGCAGATTTTAGGATTAGGAGCGGATGATATTGTCGGAGGATCGGTAGCTAAGCGTCATTATGCTATGGACGAGCTGAAAGTAGATGCGGCATTTGACGGTGATGTGAAAATCATATGGCAGGACATGTATACGTTGATAAGAGAGTGTGATCTTTTGATGGAAACAGTTCAAAATTCAACCGCTCTTACCGAAAGTGACAAAGTGCAATATGCCGGAGAGGCCCATTTTTTCAAAGCGTTTGCCTATTACCAACTGGTTCGTTGGTTTGGAGAGGTGCCGGCTTATAAAGATTCGGAGCAGAAAGAAGATATTCTGGGTAGCACAATCATCGGTCGTAATGCGATAAGCGACATTTATAATCAGGTGATTATTCCAAATTTACAGGCTGCGGCAGAGAAATTACCGGAACAGGGACGTTTAGGAAGTGCCGGAGCCAATTCTACCCCCACTAAGTGGGCAGCAAAGACTTGTCTGGCGGAGGTATATCTGACTATGGCAGGATGGCCTCTTAAACAGACAGATAAATATACATTAGCAAAAGAAACGGCTAAAGAGGTGATTGAGAGTGGAAAATACTCTCTATTGCCCCGTTATGAAGATTTGTGGAAAGAGGCTACTTGCGGAGACGATACGGAACATATTCTGGCATTGAATCATACCATTGTCGGATCCAGTAATTATGGTATCTCTTACATGGCAATGGAAGAGAATGCAGGTGCCTGGAGTGATTATCTGGCCGATTCCTGTTTCTATGAACGTTATCCGGAAGATACTCGTAAGGCTTTTAATTTTGTAACAAAATTCGGTGAGGGGAAACGAGCGAAAGACTTTAAGGTATCGGAAATGCGTTCTCCTGCTATTAATAAATACCGTGATTATGGAGGAATAGAACCACTGAGTGCACAAACAAGTGGTATTACTCCTATTTATCGTTATGCAGATGTACTGTTGATTTATGCTGAGGCTCAGAATAAAGCGGATAAGGGGCCGGATGCTTTAGCATACCAATGTATAAATCAGATACGTAACCGGGCCGGAGGAACCGAGCTTGCTGCCGGATTGAACGAAGCCGATTTTGACAAGGCTGTATTTGATGAACGGGGATGGGAATTTTTTGCTGAATTCAAAAGATGGTTCCAATTGGTGAGAACGGAAAAAGTATACGAGGCAAATCTGTATAATCCACGTGTGAAGGCCTCTTATGAGGCGAGGGGCATAACAGCCGATAACCGTGATATTTATCTGATGCCGTTGCCAGCGTCAGAAAATGATAAGTATGCTATACAGATTAGAGACAATGGTTTCGACAATGCAGATTTGACCCGGGGCTTTAAAACACAGCCTTATCTCTTCAATGAATGGGTTACGAATAATCCTCAGCCGAATGTAGTACAGTTTGCTGTTGTAGATGACCCGGAGCACGGAAAGGTTGCAAAAATGACCGGAGCGCCCGGTACCTGGTATAAAGATTTCCTGGCACAACGTATGAAAGGAAAAGCAGATCGTGATATTTATCGTTTGACATTCTATGCCAAATCAATGAATGAAGCTCAGCTCAGAGTATATACTTTCCTTACGAAAGAGGATAACTCGGATGCTTCCGGAGGTCGTTTCTTTGTTGTGAAACAAGATAATGTGGCTGATAATAAAAAGGCATCGGTTGTTTTAAAACTGACCGATAACTGGGTTAAATACACAATTGACTTTGATTTATCGAAAGTGGAGCCGGACTTCTGGGAGTCGAAACCCGTGGAAGAATCTACAGATATAGACCTTACTAACTTCTGTATATTGTTTTATAACCAGAACAATGCAGAGTCATACATCGATGATGTACGTTTCGATAAGTTATCCGCACTGGAAACAAACAAGCCGAAAGCATTTACTTTTGAGAACGTATCGGAACTGGAACAGTGGAGTGCAGCGAACAGTACACTATCATTGAGTAAAGAACACCGTAGTGAAGGGAATCAGGCTTTATGCTGGGATACGCAAGACGGAGGAACGCTGACCGTTTCTGTCGGAGAGTTTACCATTGGCAGCCAGTCCGCATTTTTTGAGATACATAACTCACAACCGTGTGACGATCAGATTACGATTGACTATCTGGACGAAACCGGTAAAGCGGTGAAAACCGGTCATATCTCAATGAATTTTAAAGGATGGCGTGAGTTCAACCGTTTCTACTCGGATTATGCGAATAAGAATGCAGCTACTATTACCGATATACGGTTCACTTATACCGGAAAGAATGTAGGTAATACAAAGATATACCTGGATAAAGTGAATTTTGATGCACCTAAGTCTTCCAATTGGAAAGTACTGTATCAGGATTTGATGATGCCGGATCTGGAGTATTTGTATAAAGACCATGTTCAATTGCTGAAAGCGTATGCTGCCGGTCAGAATAAAGTAATTAATGAACCTACAGCACAGGAAGTTACTGATTTTGAAAAGTTGAAAACTGCATTGGCTACGGTGCCTACTACAACAGTAACGATGAAAACTTTGCGATCTTATATGTCGTCTCTCGGTCTGGTCCGCAATGAAGACGGTTCGATTAATGGCCCTGCATTAGGAGGAAGCGAAGAACTGACAATCGATATTATGATTGATATTTCTCAAAGGGTGCAAGCACTGGCAGCCCATGCAAAGAAGGGAGATCAGGAAGCAAAAGACTTATTGAAAGATTATGTTGATTATATTTTAGATCAAGGTATCTTCTATGATTTCGAACGTCTGACATATAGTCATTATGATAGTGTGGATGGTATTCCTGCAGGTTTTATAGCAGCAATGTCCGAATATACGGAGGAACAGCGGAAAGAGATGATAAAGGCTATGACCTGGATGCTCGAAGCGAATATGGTATATGCCGATGATGATTACCTGATTTCCTGGATGAATGCGGATTATCTGTGTAATTACTTTAAGCATCTGTTTGCACTGGCTGTTGCTCCTACTGATCAGAAAGAGGCTATCCAGAACCTGAAAGATATGGTTCGCTTCATGGAGTTGCATACCATTTATACTCCGGCTGGGCGGGAAGTATTGAAAGTGGACGGAACAGGTTTCCACCACGATACACATTATAATGCATATATGTATGCTTATAAAGCATGGTGCAACTATATTTACACGCTGAAAGGAACTTGTTTCCAGATAAATAAAGACTCTTACGAACGTATTCGTAAAGCGATCGTATCCATGTATCTGATGGCAGTAAAAGGAGCAAACAGAACTGACTACTATGCAGCTAACAGTCTTTGCGGAAGACATCCGTATACAGATGGCGGTGGAATTGTTCCGTCAGAAGCCTGGTATGTGGACCGCCTGATAGAAGGTGGCGGTGATATTTTAGGTACCAAATATGATATGGAATTAGCTGCATTCTATAACTATTTCTTTATGACGGATAAGTATGATATAGAGCCGGCGAAAGTGGATGGTTACTATCAGTTTAATTATAGTCCGGCTGGTATTTATCGGCAGAATAACTGGGTAGCTACCATGCGTAGTGCCACCACTCAGTTCTGGGGTACGGAAATTTATACGACCAGTAACCGGTTCGGACGTTACCAGAGCCATGGTACTTTGGAAGTCATGTATGATGGTGGGCCGGCTGTATGCGGATATCCTGTTGAAACAGCACCCAATGCGACAGGCAGTAAAATGTCCGGAGGCTGGGATTGGAATGTGGTACCGGGAGCTACTACCGTACATTATACTTCATGGAAAGAGATGATGCCACGAAAAGGTACGGAAGGTACTTACTGCCAATATTCGAAAAAGGATTTTTCCGGAGCATTGGCTTGGGGACAGTACGGTATCTTTGGAACGGATTTCCTGCAAAGTGATGATTGGGGAGGTCAACAGTTTACGCCGACTAACCTGCAATTTAAGAAATCGGTTTATGCGTTCGATGGTATGCTCATCAGTATGGGTAGTGGTATCAGTGCCAAAGGTAGTTATGGAGATGATATGATTACGGCTACGAATTTGTTCCAGGGAATTGATCATGAAGGTATTAGCGGTGACCTGGTCGTAAACGGGCAGGTGATGGCTCCGGGAGCAGAGAATATGACTAACAACTCAGAGCAGGATGTATGGTTGGTAACTCCGCAAACAACGGGATATTTTATTCCGAAAGGCAATGACCCGATTGTTATCAAACACGCTAATCAAACAGCTCCACGTGAAGACGGCAGTGATGTTACAGGCGATATGAATACGGTAATGGCTGCTAAGGCTTATATTGACCACGGGGTAAAACCGGAAAATAAAGAATACCTGTTTGTGGCTGTTCCGGGGACCACACCCGAAAAGATGCAACAATTATCTGCAAAACTTGCTGGTAACGGAGGAGATATTTTTAAAGTGGAGGCACAGAATGACAAATTGCATGCATTGACTTACAAATCGCAGGGTATTACAGCTTACACGTTCTTTGGAGCAGTAGACGGACTCGGCTTTGCCAATGTGAAGTCTTCCGACTCGGAATTGTTATTGATGGAGAAGGCCGATACGGGAGCCAAAAGTATCTCATTTGCAGCCGCTAATCCGAACCTTCGCCCGAAAACACACGATCTGTTTAAGTGGATTGAACAGGAAACCAATGCTACGATTGTTGTAAAGGGCGAATGGAAACTCCAGAAAGCTGTTGATGGCGTTTCAGTTACCACTTTGGCTGATGGTAACACGCAAGTAAGCCTGCATCTGGAACAAGGAGAACCGGTTTACTTTACATTGCGGGATCCGAATGCTACCGGTATTTCTGATATGAACTTGGCAGAAGCCATGAAGGTCACTGTTTGTGAGGATCATATACAGGTTAAGAATGTAAACGGAACGGTGGCTGTTTATGACGTGGCAGGTAAGCTTGTTGATGCGAAAGAAGCCGATGGTTCGGTGACGTTCGTAATACAGGAGACGGGTTGTTACATCATCAGATGCGGTGGCGAAGTAGCCAAGGTGATTGTGAAATGATATGAATGTCAGTACCGGACCGTATTTTTACGGTGGTAAATAATAGTATAAATGAAAGGTGTGAAGAGCCGAATATATCCCCGGCTCTTCACCCTATAAAACGGATATTCGATGAAAAAACTGATTCTATTAGTACTTTCTTTATCTTTGGGCGGACTACTTTATGCACAGATGAAAACTTCGGAAACTACGGACTATAAACTGGTCTTTTATGATGATTTCGATCAGGATACCGGGAAACCCGATCCTAAATATTGGTCGTTTGCTGTTCCGGATGGTGCACCCTGGTCTATTTATCTTTCAAAAAGTTATGATCAGGCTTACCTGCAGGATGGTAAACTCGTACTGAAAGCAGAGAAGGCGAAACGATACCGGACAGGAGGCATCTGGACAAAAGGAAAGGTCGCTTTTAAATATGGTAAATTGGAGGTTCGTGCAAAATTCAAATCTGTACAGGGTGGATGGCCTGCTATTTGGTTATTGCCTGTCAGTCCGCAATATTCAACAGGATATGGGGGAGAAATAGATCTTATGGAGCAGGTGAGTCATGAATATATGGCATGGCACAGTGTTCATCCGGGAAGTGAGGAGTATCGCGGATCGGGTCTGGGCGGAAAGTATGTTCTCGATGATTTTAATACATATACTTTGGTTTGGACAGCGGACGAACTATCTTTCTTTATTAACGGAGTAAGTACGGGTACTTATCTGAGAAATACTCAGTTACCCGAAAGTGAGGCTTGTAAGCAATGGGTGTTTGATGTTCCCTACTATCTTATTTTGAATTATGCTTTAGGAGGTGAAGGAACCTGGCCCGGAGTGATCAATGATGAAGAGTTACCGGGATATATGGAAGTAGACTGGATAAAGGCTTATGAGAAAGTTCCTACCGGTTTCTCCCAACATACCTTTGCAGACCCGATGAAGGTATCAGTGGAGGGCAAAGAAATCTGTGTTGAGAATACAACCGGTGAGGTCTCTGTTTATGATTATTCGGGTCGATTGGTAGAAAGAATAGATATAGTTGATTCGGCACGTATTGCTGTGAAGGATACAGGCTGTTATATTTTAAAGTATGGTAATCAGGTTGTAAAGGTAAGTGTATCCTGATAAATTGCATATATATTAGGCTTTATGCGATAGTTGATTGTATTGTTAACAGGATAACCGGGGATATATGTTGTGAAATGGATATATCCCTGTTTCTATCTAAATTTTGTTTGATTATGGTGCGTGTAAAACATTTGTTACTTATAGTTGTGGTAGGAATCTTGTTTTCCTGCCGGTCGGGAGAGGAGGTGTCCGATCTTCCCCGTCCTTATCATAACCTTCGTTTTGAAAAACTTCCGGAGGTTTGGGATGAAGCCCTTCCGTTAGGAAATGGTTTAACCGGTGCTCTTATCTGGCAGAAGGAAGGGAAACTGAGAATCGCTATAGACCGGGCCGATCTGTGGGATTTACGTCCGGTAGAAGAGTTCAAATCACCCGATCACTCTTATCAGTTTATTTGTGATCAGGTACTAAAGAAAAAAGATATTGCCCCTATCCAGCGTTTGATAGACGACAGGACTAAATATGACGCGGCTCCCACTAAGATACCTGCAGGGGCTATTGAGTTCAACATTGCTTCTTTAGGGAAAGTGAAGGATGTTAGTCTGGACCTGACTTCTGCTGTCTGTACCGTTTTATGGGAGAATGGAGCCAAAGCACGCATTTTTGTTTCCGCCAATGAGAAAGGGGGGCGCTTCTTCTTTGAAAATCTGCCGGATACTCTTTCGCCGGAGTTGATCACTCCTTTATATGAAGAAAACGACACAGAACTGGACTATCAGCCCGGTGTAAACAAGCTGACTGCATTGGGATATAAACGAGGAAAAGTAGAACGAATAAATCCCGGAACTTTGCTCTATCAGCAGCAAGGGTGGGGAGATGTTTCTTATGAAATAGCATTAAAATGGAAGTCTCCCTCCGGGCATTCGCTGGAAGGGGAGTATTGTGTAACCTCCAAGGGAACCTGGTATTCGGAGAGGGAGGGAGCATTGGAATGTATGAGACAGACGATGAGTAGCGACTTCAATAGTAGTTTGGCAATGCATAAGCATTGGTGGCGGGAATATTGGATGAAATCTTCTATCAGCCTGCCCGATACATTGCTGGAGAAACAATGGTATCTGGAAATGTACAAGTTTGCCGCTGCTTCACGAAAGGGTGCACCTCCTATTTGCCTGCAAGCCGTATGGACTGCCGATAACGGGCAGACTCCTCCCTGGCGCGGAGACTTTCACAGCGATTTGAATACCCAGTTGAGTTATTGGGCAGGATATACTTCTAATCATCTTGAAGAGTCGTCCGTATTTACCGACTGGCTTTGGAAGATAAAAGAAAATGCAGAAGCATTCACCCGGCAATTTTATGGCGTGGAGGGGCTGAATGTACCTTGTATTGCCACATTGACAGGAGAACCGATCGGTGGATGGAGCCCTTACTCACACTCTCCTTCTACAGCTGGTTGGTTATCGCACCATTTCTATCTGCAATGGAAGTATAGCATGGATACCGATTTCCTGAAGAACCGCGCTTATCCATGGATAAAGGAGGTGGCACAGTATTTTGAGAATATTTCAGTCCGGGGTGAAAACGGAGAACGGCAACTGCCTTTATCTACTTCTCCGGAGATAAATGACAATCGTATTGATGCCTGGTTTCAGAAGACAACCAACTACGACCTTGCTAATATACGGCTGACGTATACCATCGCCCGGGAGATGGCGGAGGCTTTGGGCTTGAATGAAGAAGCCGGTTACTGGGTAAGACAACTAAGCGAATGGCCCAAACCTGCTGTGAATGAGAGTGGGTTGATGATTGCACCCGGAAAGGCACAAACGGAGTCGCATCGCCATTTTTCACATTTGCTGTCTTTTCATCCTTTTGGATTGATAGACGTGAGTAAAGGAAATGGGAATATCGATTTGATATTGCGTTCTATTAAGAATGTAGAGATGTTGGGCACGGATTGGTGGACCGGATATACCTATGCATGGCTGGCCAACATGAAGGCCCGTGTTTTTGAAGGAGACGATGTAGTGAGAAACCTGCACATCTTTATTAAAGCTTTTTGCTCTCCGAACAGTTTTCATCTGAATGGTGACCAGTTGAAGGCGGGCTATTCGCAATTTACCTATCGTCCGTTTACACTGGAAGGTAACTTTGCCTGTGCAGCTGCTATTCAGGAGATGCTGCTGCAAAGTCATACCGGAGTGATAAAAGTATTTCCGGCTTTGTCCACCAAATGGGAGGATGTCTCTTTCCGGCATCTCCGGGCGATGGGAGCTTTTCTCGTATCGGCCTCTTATGAAGGAGGGAAGATTGCTTCTATCACAGTTGAATCTGAAAAAGGAGGATGGATGAAGCTGTATAATCCTTTTACGGACAAAATAACAGAGAGAAAGATGGTGGCCGGAGAGACAATTACATTTACGAATAAGTTCCCGATGGGAAAATAAGATTTGATATATGAGGAGAACACATCTATTCGCGATTTTGATTTTGCTTTCTTACGGTGTCTTTGCACAACCGTCGAAGAAGGAAGCTATGCGGATGCTTAGGGAGTATTATGTGGCAAATGTGAATGGTACCTGTAATAAAGCTGATTGTGAAAAATATATCAGCCTGTTGAATCGTGACGGGCAGTTTACGGACATGATTGCTTATGAAAGAGAGATAGGAACACGGAAGCTGCTCGAAAGTATCAGTTTTGACGAACAACAACACATGGGACTGTACCTTACCGAGGCGATGAACCGTTTGAGATCAATTGCTGCTTATTACCGTCAGAAGGGTGGGAAAGAGATTCCTGATAAGTATTGGAAAGCGATTGTCAGATATGGTACTATCGAACAGAACCGCCGGCCGAATGATCGGTTCCATGCTTCCTGCTTTGCCATTCCTCAGGCGGCCTGCGGTATTTATTATCTGTTGATAGAGGCGATGGAGCAAGCAGAAAAGGACGGAAAAGGTTCTTCTTTGGAGAGAGAGGCGAACCGGATGCTCAAACACCTTGCTATGCAGTCGTGGACACAACCGTTGCGCAATGATGAAACGGACAAGAATGTGGTCAGCATTCCTCGTTTCCGTCATCATGTGTGGTGGGTAGGAGGAAATGCACTGGCTTACCGTCCTCTGTTGGAGACGGCTGTGCTGATGGACTCTATTCCGATGGTGGACGTTGTGGCGGAAGTTGCGAAAAAGAGTTTGAGCAATGTGTCTCAGACCAATTATGAAGAGGCTTTCTGGAATGAAGGATTCACAGCCGATGGCGCCGGATGGGGGCATGGTAAG
The DNA here is from genome assembly GCF_019734355.1 of Bacteroides sp. K03. Taxonomy (NCBI): domain Bacteria; kingdom Pseudomonadati; phylum Bacteroidota; class Bacteroidia; order Bacteroidales; family Bacteroidaceae; genus Bacteroides; species Bacteroides sp. K03. The sequence goes on along the minus strand of NZ_JAASHC010000023.1, from coordinate 39,558 downwards.
CAATGTCTGGTATGGGGATATCCTATTCACGGTGCATCCAGTGCCTTGAATATTCTGAAAGTGTTGAAGCATACTCCCTGGGCTCAGACATTAAGCAGGGAGAATGCGGAAGCGCTACTCCATTTCTACCGGGGAAGTAACTTTTATCATTACAAAGGATACATTCCTCCGTGTCTCGACCGGTATTCGATGGTATATTATGAGGGCAGGCATCAGCCCGTACCTTATTATGAAATGCTGAAACGAACGGTGGAGGACTATGCAGACGCTTTTACTTCGGCCGAGTTGGAAGAATTGAAACAGCTGATTGATGAGGCAGGACGGGAAGATATCCGTATGGATAATTATCCGGACGGTATGTATCACGGATCTCGCTGGTTTTTCAACAATGATGATCTGATTAAGAAGAATAAAGAGTACCACATTCTTATTAATATGGCCTCTTTCCGTTGTGACGGACTGGAAAGTGCGAGTAACTTTGCGGATGAGTTTAATATTTTCACCAATGACGGACTTACCTTTTTTCAACGTCGGGGAGATGAATACCGTAGAATAATAGGTGCTATGGATTTGACTGCCATGCCAGGTATTACCGCACGGGAAGGCATGGATAAACTGGCCCCTGTGACTAACTGGAGAGGATTTTGCAGTAAACACAACTTTGCCGGAGGTGCTACGAGCGGGGGAGAGAATGCGGTGGCAGGTTTTATCTTCGAAAAAATGGATGCCGAAGCAAAAGAGAAACCGGTGAAAGAGAGTAATTCGTCGGCCTTCGGAGTGAAAGCCTATAAATCCTGGTTTATAATGGGAGATTATCTGGTTGCTTTAGGAGCCGGTGTAACCAACCTGTCTCCTGAACTGGAAGGTACGATCCGGACTTCGATAGAACAAACAGCCCATCAGGGAGAAGTGTGTTTGTTTGATGGGAAGTCCGTCTCTCCGGTGACTTCGGCTGCGGGTACTTTGTGCCGGGATGGAAAGCCGGGATGGATCATGCAGCAGGGAGGATTTGCCTATACGGTATTGCCACCCTATTCTTCGGATGCCTTTTATTCAATCGAAACCCTTCCTAACGAATGGCTGAAAAGAAACCTGAGCAATAAAGGTAAAGTGAATTTGCCGGATAGTGCTGCTGTCTTCCGTCTTTGGATTGATCAGGGACGGGAGGTAAGAGATGGAAAATATGGCTACACTGTTTATTGTGGTGAAGGGACTCCTGCTTATGAATTGCCTTTTACCGTATGGAGAAATGATACGCTAACGCAAGCCGTTTCGACGGTGGATCATATGCTTACGGGGCTTGTCTTTTATCAGGCCGATGTAGCTGTAACGGTTGGTAATACCGAAATCTCGGCTTCCGAACCTTGTGTTGTATTGATGGAACAGGATGCGAAGGGCACTAAGATATCAGTGACTGATGCTATGATGAGAGCTGATTTACAGAGTATTACTCTGAGAATAGGAGAAGATAGAATCACAATTGACATGCCGCAGGGAAAAGAATGTGGCAAAACAGTTACCAAAATATATAAAAAGACATACCATGAACAAACGGTTGAATAAATTAGTACTTTCATTGCTCCTGTTGCTGTCTCAGCAAGGATTAGGGGTGGCACAACAACTTCCTTATAAGAATAGCGCATTGCCTGTACAAGACAGGGTGGAGGATTTGCTGCAACGCATGACACTTGAAGAAAAGATAGCCCAGATACGCCACATACATTCCTGGAATATATTCAACGGACAGGAACTCGATGAGAATAAGCTCGCCACTTTTGTAGGTGATATAGGTTGGGGCTTTGTGGAAGGTTTTCCGCTGACCGGTGAAAACTGCCGGAAAAATATGCGGGTGATTCAGGAGTATATGATAAAGAATACTCGCTTGGGAATACCTGTATTTACCGTGGCCGAGTCCTTGCACGGATCCGCTCATGAGGGTTCTACCATTTTTCCTCAGAACATAGCATTGGGAAGTACATTCAATCCGGCGCTTGCCTATCAGAAGGCGGCTCTGACTTCCTCTGATCTTCATGCCCAGGGGATGCGTCAGGTTCTTGCCCCTTGTATCGATGTGGTACGGGATTTGCGTTGGGGAAGGGTTGAAGAGTCTTACGGAGAAGATCCTTTCCTCTGCGGGACATTGGCTCTGGCAGAGACACGTGGGTATTTGGATAACGGTATCTCTCCTATGCTGAAACATTTCGGAGCACATGGTAACCCTTTAGGCGGTTTGAATCTCGCTTCTGTGGAGAGTGGCTTGAGGGATTTACATGATATCTATCTGAAACCTTTCGAGATGGTTATTACTCAGTTGCCGGTACAGGCAGTTATGTCTACCTATAACTCCTGGAATCATGTTCCTAATTCGGCTTCTGCCTACTTGTTGACCGACGTTTTGCGGAAACAATGGGGATTCAAAGGATACGTTTATTCTGACTGGGGGGCGATCGAGATGTTGCAGAACTTTCATCATACGGCTGCCACCCCTGCCGATTGTGCAGTACAAGCGCTTTCTGCCGGACTCGATGTAGAGGCTTCCAGTGAATGTTATCCGTACCTGAAGCAACTTATTGAGCAAGGGGAGTTTGACGAAAAGATACTGGATGAATCTGTACGTCGTGTGCTGGCTGCTAAATTTAAACAGGGACTCTTTGAAGACCCTTTTGGTGAAAAGATAAAGAAGACGGCGATGCACTCTGCCGCGAGTATTGCGTTGTCCCGTAAAATAGCAGATGAGTCTGTTGTATTATTGAAGAATGAGAATGGACTGTTGCCGCTGGATGCTGACAAACTGCATTCAATTGCTGTGATAGGGCCGAATGCTGCGCAGGTACAGTTTGGTGATTATACCTGGAGCCGGGATAATAAGGATGGAGTTACTCCATTGGCAGGATTACAGAAGCTGTTGGGAAGTAAAGTAGCCATTCACTATGCTCCGGGATGCAGTATGATGTCCGAAGATACTTCATTGATCCCCGAAGCTGTGGCAGCAGCACAGAAAAGTGAGGTCGCTTTGGTGTTCTGTGGCAGTTCGAGTGCATCTTTGGCAAGAGATTATAGCAATACCAACTGCGGCGAAGGGTTCGATTTGCATGATCTCAATCTTACCGGAGCACAGGGAGAGTTGATAAAGGCTGTTTATGCAACCGGAAAACCTGTAGTACTGGTATTGGTAAGTGGGAAACCTTTCACTATCGCCTGGGAGAAGGAACATGTGTCGGCTATCCTTGTACAGTGGTACGCAGGCGAGCAGGCGGGTAACTCTATTGCAGACGTTCTTTTCGGCAAGGTAAACCCTTCCGGGAAATTGACTTTCTCGTTCCCGCAGAGTGTAGGACATCTTCCGGCTTATTATAATTATTTGCCTTCTGATAAAGGGTTCTATAAAAAACCGGGGAGTTATCAGAAGCCGGGCCGGGATTATGTATTCTCTTCTCCTGCTTCTTTATGGGCTTTCGGATACGGATTGAGCTATACTTCTTTTTCTATGAAGGATATGCAGGTATCGGTAAGGGAAGATTCGGTTTTTGTCAAAGCAGAAATACTTAACACAGGCAAAAGGGCCGGACAAGAGGTCGTTCAGCTTTATGTGCGTGATCTTGTCAGCTCGGTTGTTACCCCTATAAAACAACTGAAAGCATTTGCGAAGGTGGAACTGCAGCCGGGAGAACAGAGGACGGTTTTGTTACGTTTCCCGGTTGCAGAACTTGCCCTGACAAATGAAGCCGGGCAGCGGTTGGTTGAACCCGGTGAGTTTGAGATTCAGTTGGGTAACTCTTCTGATAATATCCTGTTGAAACAAACGATAAGGATAGGTGACAGTGTGAAGAAGGATTCAGGAGATGAAACTGCAACTCAAAGCAAACCTGTGGGGACGGGAAAGATGAGGACCGTTCGGGGAATTGTGAGAGATATACAGGCTACTTTGGTAGCGAACGTTTCTATTTGGTCTGTCGGACAGAAAAAGGAGATTGGGAAAACAAATAAGAAGGGAGAGTATGAAATACAAGCTGCATCGGATGATATCCTGATATTCTCCGGGAAAGGGTACTTAAAACAGACTGTACCTGTGAATCATCATACGGACATTAATGTAAAACTGGCGTACGGTGAAGACAGGTAATGGCTGGAAACGGATAAATATTAAAACAACTGATACTATTTATGAAACGATTCTTTCTAAACTTATTGGCAACCGTTGGCGTGGTGTCAGCTTTTGCAACGGGCAACAGACCAATCACTATCACACCTTATCCTCAGGAAGTGCATGTACGGCAGGGAGAGTTTATGATTACTCCACAGACCTCTTTTGTGGTTCAGACTGCTGACTTGAAAGATGTTGCCGGATATTTCGGAGCTAAAATAAAGCGCTCTACAGGATATGAATTGCCTGTAAAACCGATTGCTACCGAAAACAGCATTATATTATCAATCGATAACCAACTGCCTCTCAATGAGGAGGGATATGTATTGGAAGTGATACCCGGGCAGATCACAGTAACCGGAAAGAGTGACAGAGGGGTGTTTTACGGCATGCAGACAGTGATGCAACTCCTTCCCCCTGAAATAGAAAAGACGGTTGTTGTGGACAATGTGGCATGGACTCTTCCCTGCGTTTCTGTAAAAGATGAACCCCGTTTTGCCTATCGTGGTATGATGTTGGACGTATGTCGGCACTTTCTTGATGTCGATTTCGTAAAGAAGCAGTTGGACATCATGGCTATGTTTAAAATGAACTACTTTCACTGGCATCTTACCGATGACCACCTCTGGACTATTGAAATAAAAAAATACCCTTTACTGACAGAGATAGGATCCATCCGGCACAATGTAGACGGAAGTGTGAATCGTGGTTTCTATACACAAGACCAGATCAGGGAAGTAGTGGCCTATGCTGCTGAGAAGAAAATCACCGTTATCCCGGAAATAGAACTTCCTGGGCATGCTCTCGCGGCGATTACAGCTTATCCGGAACTATCCTGCATCGAAGGCCCTTTCCGGTTGAGAAACCAGTGGGGGGTGGAAGATAACGTATATTGTGCCGGAAACGACCGTGTATTCAATTTTCTGGAAGATGTGATAGGTGAAGTCGTTCCTCTATTTCCCGGAAAATACTTTCACATCGGTGGAGATGAATGCCCGAAGATTCATTGGGAAGTTTGTCGCAAATGCCAGCACCGTATGAAAGAAGAGGGGCTGAAGGATGAACACGAACTGCAGAGTTATTTTGTTCATCGTATCGAGAAAATCCTGTTAAGACATGGCAGGGCAATGATTGGCTGGGATGAAATACTTGAAGGAGGGCTTGCTGCATCTGCTACTGTCATGTCGTGGACGGGGGAGGAGGGTGGAATCACTGCCGCCAACATGGGGCATGATGTTATTATGACTCCTTTGAATTTTGCTTATTATGATGCCGGGCAAGGAGCACCGGAAGTGGAACCTATCACCATCAGTTTCGGTATTTCGCTCGAGAAGGCATATAAATATGAACCGGTAGCAGCAGGGATTTCCCGGGAGAAATCTCACCACATATTGGGTGCACAGGCCAATTTATGGACAGAATATTCTCCGACTGCCGAGCATACGGAATATCTTCTTTATCCGCGTATGCTGGCCATGGCAGAATTAACCTGGACACAAAAAGAGAATAAGGATTATACTGCCTTTGTTCAGTGTTTGGACAATCAGTTGAGGCGCCTGGATGCCCATCATATTAATTATCATATTCCATTGCCCGAAGGACCACAGGCCGATTATGTAGCATTTGTTGATAAAACAACTCTGACTTTTCATAACAGCCGCAATTTACCCATGGTTTATACAGTTGACGGAACGATGCCTACAATACAATCCACTCTATATACCACCCCTCTTGTATTTATGAAGAATACGACGCTGAGAATAGCTACCATGCTTCCGTCCGGCAAACTGAGCCGGACAAGAATTATAGATGTCCGGAAAGAAAAAATGAGACCAGCTCTTCACAGAAAATTGGTGGCAGGAGCAGAACTACAACGTATCTCCGGTAAGTATTATTATGTCACAGACTTAACTGATGCGAATTGGGAAAAGCCAATGATCGTTCCGGGGTTTCATCTGGATGTAAAACCAGAAGCTAACGGTGCTTTCCTTTATAAAGGATATTTCGAGGTTCCTGCTGACGGGGTTTATTATATCTCTTCCGAAATGGATCAACTGAAGATAGACGGGGAGAAAATAATAAATAATAGCGGGAAATTGATACGACATTCAGTGAGCCGGAAGTCAGTTGCTTTGAAGAAAGGAATTCACTCATTTGAACTTATCTATATTAATAGTAACATTGGAGGTTATCATCGTTACTGGAACAAACGTGGATTTCAGTTGATCGGGGAAGATGGCACACTCACTACTCCGGAGGTTTATCACTGAGTGCTTCCCGCACCACGGGGAGGTACGCCAGGCGATGGTTAGTTGAAACGCAGGACGCAGATTTTCGCAAAGGGAAACAAGTAGATGACAAGGAACTACAGTCTTTTAATTTGCGTTATCTGTGTTCATCCGCGTTTCATCAGATAAAAACTCTGTGCAAGTTCGATTCATTTCGAATCTATTTACGATTAGACGAATTACGATGTACGATTGGGATTACTCTGTCTCTGACAGCGCTGAAACAGGCTTTTAAAAGAGTTACTTCAATCGTACATCGTAATTCGTCTAATAGTAAATAAATTCAGTTTTGAGCTTAATGGTGTTTGTCATTGCCATCCGTCTCTTTCTCCGGTATCGATAAAGCTCTATCTCGTAGAGTAACGTATGAAGCCTCGGTGTGTGACGTTGTTTTAGATGTACATGTAAAGCAGTACGACATGCACATGTGGGACGGTACGACATGTACATGTGGAGCAGTGAAACATGTACATATAAAACAATGCTGCTCACCGGGGAAAGGAGTGTTCCTTTCTGAGAAAGACAGAGTACAACACCGGGTAAGGGTAATGATGCCGTCTATGGATACTTCCGCTACCGAAAAGATAGGGACATAATCTTCGTTACTGTATGGTTTTGAATGTATTTCACCACAAAGTAACACGGAGTTCCACAGAGTTTAAATCTTTATTGGAAGGCAGATGATCGCAGATTCTCGCAAAGGGAAACAAATGTATGATAAAGAACTACAGTCTTTTAATTTGCGTTCATCTGTGTTAATCCGCGTTTTATCAGATAAATACTACTCTGTGGAACTCTGTGCTACTCTGTGGTGAGTTTTGCTCGTTTCTATTCAGATCCGAATAAATTCCGTTGCAAATAGATAACTACTCTTTTTTTACCAAATCAGCATCTGTTTGACATCTCTTTTAGTGGTATAAAGAGTAGTTACCTTTGCGTCTGGTGTTATATTAAACTTTTTTTCTCTAATATTTTGTAGTCGAATAGATTATTTATATCTTTGCACCCGAAACGGATGAAAGGTGGAGGGGCGATTAAGCTCCTTTTTTTGTTCTTATATAGCTAATCAATGATAGAAAAGAAAACTGTTTGTCAGATTGTTGAAGAGTGGCTGGAAGGAAAAGACTACTTTCTGGTAGAAGTAACTGTAAGCCCTGATGACAAGATTGTGGTTGAAATAGACCATGCAGAAGGAGTTTGGATTGAAGATTGTGTGGAGCTGAGTCGCTTCATCGAATCTAAATTAAACCGTGAAGAGGAAGATTATGAGCTGGAAGTTGGCTCGGCTGGAATCGGACAGCCATTCAAGGTAGTGCAGCAGTACTATAATCATATCGGCAGTGAAGTGGAAGTATTGACCAAAAGTGGTAAAAAACTGACAGGAGTGCTGAAGGAAGCCGATGAAGAGAAGTTTGTAGTGGCTGTACAGAAGAAAATGAAGCTTGATGGAGCAAAACGTCCCAAACTTATGGAAGAGGATGAAACTTTCCGTTATGATGAGATAAAATACACTAAATACTTAATTAGTTTTAAATAATTATGGCCAAGAAAGAAGAAACAATCAGCTTGATTGATACATTTTCGGAATTTAAGGAACTGAAAAATATCGATAGAACAACGATGGTTAGCGTGCTCGAAGAGTCGTTCCGGAGTGTGATCGCGAAAATGTTTGGCACTGATGAAAATTACGACGTAATTGTAAATCCGGATAAGGGTGACTTTGAAATATGGCGTAACCGTGAGGTAGTGGCAGACGAGGAATTGACAAATCCGAATATGCAGATTTCGTTGACAGAAGCACAGAAAATAGATGCTTCTTACGAAGTAGGAGAAGAAGTAACTGACGAAGTTATTTTTGCAAAATTCGGTCGCCGTGCTATTCTAAACCTTCGTCAGACATTAGCTTCTAAAATTCTTGAGCTTGAGAAAGATAGTATTTACAATAAATATATAGACAAAGTAGGTACAATCATTAATGCAGAAGTATATCAGATATGGAAAAAAGAAATGCTGCTGCTTGACGATGAAGGAAATGAACTGTTACTGCCTAAAACAGAGCAGATTCCGGCAGATTTCTACCGTAAAGGAGAGACTGCGCGTGCAGTGGTGGCCCGCGTAGATAATAAAAATAATAATCCGAAGATTATTCTTTCACGTACATCTCCCGTTTTCCTGCAACGTCTGTTTGAAATGGAAGTACCTGAAATTAACGATGGCTTGATTACTATCAAGAAGATTGCCCGTATTCCCGGTGAACGTGCTAAGATTGCGGTGGAATCTTATGATGATAGAATCGACCCTGTAGGAGCCTGTGTAGGTGTAAAGGGAAGTCGTATCCATGGCATCGTTCGTGAGCTTCGCAATGAGAATATTGATGTGATTAACTATACATCAAATATCTCCTTGTTTATTCAGCGTGCACTGAGTCCGGCAAAGATCTCTTCTATCCGATTGAACGAAGAAGAGCGTAAGGCAGAGGTTTTCCTCCGTCCGGAAGAAGTTTCGCTGGCTATTGGTAAAGGCGGTTTGAATATCAAACTTGCCAGTATGTTAACTGAGTACACTATTGATGTGTTCCGTGAATTGGATGAAAGTGTGCAGGATGAAGATATCTATCTGGACGAGTTCAAAGATGAAATCGACAGTTGGGTAATCGATGCTATTAAGGCTATCGGTATTGATACGGCTAAAGCTGTATTGACTGCACCTCGCGAAATGTTGATTGAAAAGACGGATCTGGAAGAAGAGACAGTGGACGAGGTATTACGTATTTTGAAATCGGAGTTTGAAGACAATGAATAATTTCATTTACGATTAGGCTATTTACGATTTACGATTGGAGCTACTCTATATTGTAGGTTGTAGATGAAAGGAACTATAAGTCGTCTAATCGTCAATCGTGAAATCGTAAATATCTTCTCATTCCATTATTCTTTTAATTTAAAGTATGACGATAAGGTTAAACAAAGTAACAAGAGATTTGAATGTAGGAATTGCAACGGTAGTTGAGTTTCTGCAAAAGAAAGGGTATACCGTTGAGGCAAACCCAAATACAAAAATTACCGAAGAGCAATATGCTATACTCGTGAAAGAGTTTAGCACAGACAAAAATCTTCGGATTGAATCAGAGCGTTTTATCCAGGAACGTCAGAATAAGGATCGTAACAAAGCATCAGTGGCTATTGATGGTTACGAAAAACAGCCCGAAAAACCTAAAACGGAGGATGTTATTAAGACAGTTGTTCCTGAAGATGCACGCCCGAAGTTTAAACCTGTCGGAAAAATAGATTTAAATAAATTCAACCGGAAAGCTGATAAAGGGGGAGTGAGTGAGACAAAACCGCAACCTCAGCCGGAAGCACAGCCGCAGACTAAACCAGAACCTCCAAAGCCAACTCCGACACCGGTAGTGGAAGAGAAGAAAGTGGAAGAAGTAGTGAAGCCTGTTGTCGTAGAGGCAAAAAAGGAGGAGGTAGTTGTACCTGCTTCAAAACCGGAACCGGTAAAAGAAGTACAGCCTGTAGTTGTAGAACAGCCAAAACCGGTAGTGGAAGAGAAGAAAGTGGAAGAAGTGAAAAAAGAAGAACAGAAAGTGGAAGCTGCTCCAGAAATAAAAGAAGAAAAGGTAGAATCGAAACCTGTTGTTTCGGAGGCTGCTGAGTCTGAAAAGAAAGACGATGACGTCTTTAAAATCCGCCAACCGGAATTTGTATCTAAGATTAATGTAATCGGTCAGATAGACCTGGCTGCATTGAACCAGTCAACCCGACCCAAGAAGAAATCGAAAGAGGAAAAACGGAAAGAACGGGAAGAAAAGGAAAAAGTTCGTCAGGATCAGAGGAAACAGATCAAAGATGCTATTATTAAGGAAATCCGTAAAGATGACAATAAGGTAGCAAAATCTGCTCCGAAGGAGAATGCAGATGCGAATGCCAAGAAGAAGCGTATCCGTATTAATAAGGAGAAAGTAGACGTTAATAACGTTGCTTCTAATTTTGCACATCCTACTCCTAATAGCCAGAAGCCTGCAGGTCAAGGTGGTGGGCAAAACCGCAACCGTAACAATAATAAAGATCGTTTCAAGAAACCGGTTGTAAAACAGGAAGTGAGCGAGGAAGATGTAGCTAAGCAGGTAAAAGAAACTTTAGCTCGTCTGACAACAAAAGGCAAAAATAAGGCTTCCAAATATCGTAAAGAGAAACGTGAAATGGTTTCCAATCGTATGCAGGAATTGGAAAACCAGGAAATGGAAGATAGCAGAGTACTGAAAATAACAGAGTTCGTGACTGCCAATGAATTGGCAAGTATGATGGATGTATCTGTAAATCAGGTTATCGCAACTTGTATGAGCATTGGCATGATGGTTTCTATCAACCAGAGACTTGATGCGGAAACAATTAATCTGGTGGCCGAAGAATTCGGTTTCAAAACTGAATATGTAAGTGCTGAAGTTGCTCAGGCCATTGTAGAAGAAGAAGATGCAGAGGAAGATCTTGAACCACGTGCACCGATTGTAACTGTAATGGGACACGTTGACCATGGTAAGACTTCATTGCTTGACTATATCCGTAAGGCGAATGTTATTGCCGGTGAGGCCGGAGGTATTACACAGCATATCGGTGCTTACCATGTTAGTATGGAAGATGGACGTAAGATCACCTTCCTGGATACTCCGGGACATGAGGCGTTTACTGCTATGCGTGCCCGTGGTGCTAAGGTAACAGATATTGCTATTATTATTGTAGCTGCTGATGATAATGTGATGCCACAGACAAAGGAAGCTATCAATCATGCGATGGCTGCCGGAGTACCTATTGTATTTGCAATTAATAAGGTGGATAAGCCAACGGCTAATCCCGATAAGATAAAAGAAGAACTGGCTGCCATGAACTTCCTTGTTGAAGAATGGGGTGGTAAGTATCAATCACAGGATATCTCTGCCAAGAAAGGTATGGGTGTAAGTGAATTGATGGAAAAGGTATTGCTTGAAGCCGAAATGCTTGAGCTGAAAGCCAATCCGAACCGTAATGCAACAGGTTCTATTATTGAATCTACTTTGGATAAAGGGCGTGGCTATGTGGCTACGGTATTGGTATCCAATGGTACGCTGAAAGTGGGTGATATCGTGTTGGCAGGAACCAGTTATGGTCGTGTAAAAGCAATGTTTAATGAACGTAATCAGCGTATCAAGCAAGCAGGACCTTCTGAACCCGCATTGATACTGGGATTGAATGGTGCACCTGCAGCAGGTGATACATTCCATGTTGTAGAGTCCGATCAGGAAGCACGTGAAATTACTAACAAACGTGAACAATTGCAACGTGAACAGGGCTTGCGTACACAGAAGATTCTTACATTGGATGAGTTGGGTCGTCGTATCGCATTGGGTAACTTCCAGGAATTGAACATCATTGTGAAGGGTGACGTAGACGGTTCGGTAGAAGCTTTGAGCGATTCATTGATTAAGCTTTCTACTCCGCAAATTCAGGTAAATGTAATCCACAAAGGTGTGGGACAGATTTCCGAATCAGATGTTTCTCTAGCTGCTGCTTCAGATGCTATTATTATCGGTTTCCAGGTACGTCCTTCAGGTTCAGCTGAGAGAATGGCAGAGAAGGAAGGCGTTGATATCCGTAAGTATTCGGTTATCTATGACGCTATCGAAGAGGTGAAAGCTGCTATGGAAGGTATGTTAGCACCGGAAGTGAAAGAGGTAGTAACTTCTACTATCGAAGTTCGCGAAGTATTCAACATTACGAAGGTTGGTACGGTTGCTGGTGCGGTAGTAAAGACCGGAAAGGTGAAACGCAGCGACAAAGCACGTCTTATCCGCGATGGTATTGTTATCTTCTCAGGTGCAATTAATGCGCTGAAACGTTTCAAAGACGACGTGAAGGAAGTAGGTACGAACTTCGAGTGCGGTATCAGCCTGGTGAATTACAACGACATCAAGGTGGGGGATATGATCGAAACTTACGAAGAAGTAGAAGTAAAACAAACGCTGTAATGGATAAGTTATAGAGTTATAACGTTATAAAGTTATAGGGTGGTAATGTGGTAATGGCCACCTTACCACCTTTTTCTTTTTGATAACTTATTATCTCGCTGATTTCCTATGACTCCATAACCTTATAACTCTCTTCATATATGATCGATATAATAATTTTGGTTATCGTTGGTGCAGGTGTGGTGACAGGCTTTATGAAGGGGTTTATCCGGCAGCTTGCTTCCATACTGGGGCTGATAGTAGGATTATTGGCAGCAAAAGCGTTGTATGCTTCTCTTGCCGAGAAACTTTGTCCTACTGTGACAGACTCAATGACGGTGGCACAGATATTATCTTTCATTGTCATTTGGATTGCCGTGCCATTGATCTTTACTTTGGTGGCATCTCTGCTAACAAAAGCAATGGAAGCTGTTTCTTTAGGGTGGCTGAACCGTTGGCTTGGCAGTGGACTGGGGGCGTTGAAATTTCTGCTGCTTACCAGTCTGGTAATTTGTGTGATAGAATTTATCGATGCAGATAACACATTGATTGATAAAACAAAGAAGGAGGAATCAGTGTTATATTATCCTATGGCTAAGTTTGCGGGAATATTCTTTCCTGCGGCAAAAGAAGTGACACAACAATATATACTCAATAAATAATGCAACAAGAAGAACCCAATAAATATGTAAAGGAACTCACGCAGGAGAAGTATAAATATGGCTTCACTACGGAGGTGCATACAGATATCATTGAGAAAGGACTTAATGAGGATGTTATTCGCCTTATTTCGTCGAAGAAAGGCGAGCCGGAATGGTTGCTGGAGTTTCGGTTGAAGGCGTATCGCCACTGGCTGACATTGGAGATGCCTACCTGGGCACATCTCCGTATCCCTGAGATAGATTATCAGGCTATCTCTTATTATGCCGATCCTACCAAGAAGAAAGAAGGACCGAAGAGTATGGATGAGGTAGATCCGGAGTTGATAAAGACATTTAATAAGTTAGGTATTCCATTGGAGGAACAGATGGCGTTGAGTGGAATGGCTGTGGATGCTGTAATGGACTCCGTTTCGGTAAAGACAACATTTAAAGAAACGCTGATGGAGAAAGGGATTATATTCTGCTCTTTCAGTGAAGCAGTGCGTGAACATCCCGATCTGGTAAAGAAGTATTTAGGATCGGTAGTAGGTTATCGTGATAACTTCTTTGCTGCGCTGAACTCGGCAGTGTTCTCTGACGGGTCATTTGTTTATATACCGAAAGGCGTACGTTGCCCGATGGAGTTATCGACATACTTCCGCATTAATGCGGCTAATACGGGGCAGTTTGAACGTACACTGATTGTGGCGGATGATGATTCGTATGTTTCCTATCTGGAAGGTTGTACAGCACCGATGCGTGATGAAAACCAGTTGCATGCTGCTATTGTGGAAATTATGGTACATGATCGTGCCGAAGTGAAATACTCCACTGTTCAGAACTGGTATCCGGGTGATGCTAACGGCAAAGGGGGCGTTTATAACTTTGTGACGAAACGTGGTAATTGTAAAGGAGTAGATAGTAAACTGTCGTGGACGCAGGTAGAAACCGGTTCGGCCATTACATGGAAATATCCTTCCTGTATTCTTACCGGCGATAACTCTACAGCGGAATTCTACTCTGTAGCTGTAACGAACAACTATCAGCAGGCGGATACGGGTACAAAGATGATACATCTCGGTAAGAATACCCGTAGTACGATTGTAAGTAAAGGTATTTCTGCCGGAAAGAGCGAAAACTCCTACCGGGGTCTGGTACGTGTTTCTGAAAGAGCTGATAATGCACGTAACTATAGCCAGTGTGATTCACTCTTGCTCGGTGATAAATGTGGTGCACATACTTTCCCTTACATGGATATTCATAACGAGACGGCTGTGGTAGAACACGAAGCTACTACCAGCAAGATCAGTGAAGATCAGATATTCTATTGTAACCAGCGTGGTATCCCAACCGAAGATGCTATCGGACTTATTGTAAACGGATATGCCAAAGAAGTATTGAATAAACTTCCGATGGAGTTTGCCGTTGAAGCGCAAAAATTGCTGACGATCTCATTAGAGGGAAGCGTGGGATGATTGGACGATTAGACGATTTACGATTTACGATTGAAGTTTGATTGTAAATGTAGACCGTCTTAAAAGTAATTTCAATCGTAAATTGTAAATCGTAAATTGTAAATATAATCATGTTAGAGATAAAAGACTTACATGCCAGCATCAATGGCAAAGAGATATTGAAAGGTATTAACTTAACAGTGAAACCGGGCGAGGTACATGCTATCATGGGACCTAACGGATCCGGAAAGAGTACGCTTTCTTCTGTTTTGGTGGGAAATCCTGCTTTTGAGGTAACCAAGGGTAGCGTAACCTTTGATGGAAAGAATCTGTTAGACCTGAGCCCTGAAGATCGTAGCCATGAAGGTCTTTTTCTGAGTTTCCAGTATCCGGTAGAGATCCCCGGAGTAAGTATGGTAAACTTTATGCGTGCTGCGGTAAATGAGCAACGCAAATACAAAGGACTTCCTGCATTAACAGCCAGTGAGTTTCTTAAACTGATGCGTGAGAAGCGTGCGGTGGTAGAACTGGATAATAAGTTAGCTAACCGTTCGGTGAACGAAGGCTTCTCTGGTGGTGAGAAGAAGCGGAATGAGATTTTTCAGATGGCTATGCTGGAACCACGTCTCAGCATTCTTGATGAAACCGATTCTGGCCTTGATATTGATGCACTTCGCATTGTAGCCGAGGGAGTTAATAAATTGAAGACTCCTGATACAAGTTATATTGTTATTACCCATTATCAACGTCTGCTGGACTATATCAAACCGGATATCGTACATGTGCTCTATAAAGGCCGTATCGTGAAAACTGCCGGACCGGAACTGGCTCTCGAACTGGAAGAGAAAGGATACGACTGGATTAAGAAAGAGGTGAAGGATTGACTTATGAATTATGAGTAATGAAGACTGTGCAGCATGGCATTGCTTATACACCATAACTCATAATCCATACATCATCATGCATAATTCATAAATGATAAATCATAAATCAAAAAGATGAGTGTAGAACAACAATATATAGATCTCTTCTCACAATGTGAAGCAATGATTTGCCGGCATAGTACTGAGGTCATGAATGCTCCGCGTGCTACTGCTTTTGCCGATTTTGAACGGGTGGGCTTTCCTACGCGTAAGCAGGAGAAGTATAAATATACCGATATCAGCAAATTCTTCGCACCCGATTACGGACTTAATCTGAATCGTCTGGATATTCCGGTGAATCCCTATGAGGTGTTCAAGTGCGATGTGCCCAACATGAGTACCTCTTTGTTCTTTGTAGTGAACGATGCGTTTTATAATAAGGCATTGCCAAAGTCGCATCTGCCGGAAGGAGTTATCTTTGGAAGTCTGAAAGAGGTAGCAGAGCAACATCCCGATTTAGTAAAGAAATACTATGGCAAGCTGGCTGATACTTCTAAAGATGGAGTGACTGCTTTTAATACCGCCTTTGCACAGGATGGTGTACTGATGTATGTTCCGAAAAATGTAGTGGTAGAACGCCCTATTCAGTTGATTAATATATTACGTGCAGATGTCAATTTCATGGTAAACCGTCGTGTATTGATTATTCTTGAAGAAGGTGCGCAGGCACGTTTATTGATGTGTGACCATGCTATGGATGGCGTAAACTTCCTGGCTACGCAAGTGGTTGAAGTGTTTGCCGGAGCGAACTCCGTATTCGATTTGTATGAATTGGAGGAGACACATACCAGTACGGTGCGTATCAGTAATCTCTATGTAAAACAGGAGGCAAACAGCAACGTATTGCTTAACGGTATGACTCTTCATAACGGTACTACCCGTAATACAACAGAGGTAACTCTTGCAGGAGAAGGTGCCGAAATCAATCTTTGTGGCATGGCTATTGCCGATAAGAACCAGCATGTAGACAATAATACGACCATTGACCATGTTGTGCCAAATTGCACCAGTAATGAATTGTTTAAATATGTACTCGATGACCAGTCTGTTGGCGCTTTTGCCGGTTTGGTACTGGTGCGTCCTGATGCACAGCATACAAGTTCTCAACAAACGAACCGTAATCTTTGTGCCACCCGTGATGCCCGTATGTATACCCAGCCTCAGTTGGAAATCTATGCAGACGATGTGAAATGCTCTCACGGTGCTACCGTTGGCCAATTGGATGAAACTGCTTTGTTCTATATGCGTACCCGTGGTATTGCAGAGAAAGAAGCCCGTTTGCTGCTTATGTTTGCTTTTGTAAATGAAGTAATAGATACCATCCGTCTGGATGCTTTAAAAGACCGTTTACATCTGTTGGTGGAGAAACGTTTCCGGGGTGAACTGAACAAGTGCCAGGGATGTGCGATATGTAAGTGATTAGTGATTAGTGGTTAGTGATTAGTGCCATGCAGCATAATAGCGCAGCCCACTAATCACTAACCACTAATCACTAATCATTAACCAACTAATCACTAATAAAATGGATATAAAGAAGATACGTGAAGACTTTCCCATTCTTAGCCGTACGGTATATGGGAAGCCTTTGATTTATTTCGATAATGGTGCAACGACTCAGAAACCACGTCTGGTGATTGATTCGCTGGTAGATGAATACTATTCTGTTAATGCCAATGTGCATCGGGGAGTACACTATCTTTCTCAGCAAGCTACAGAGTTACATGAAGCTTCCCGTGCTACAGTGCGTGAGTTTATCAATGCCCGTAGTATAAATGAGATTATCTTTACCCGTGGTACAACAGAGGCTATTAATCTTCTTGTTTCCAGTTTCGGTGAGGAGTTCATGGAAGAGGGAGATGAGGTTATTCTCTCCGTGATGGAGCATCACAGTAACATTGTGCCCTGGCAACTTTTAGCTGCCCGTAAAGGTATTGCAATAAAAGTGATACCTATGAATGATAAAGGTGAACTGTTGCTGGACGAATACGAGAAGCTTTTTTCAGACCGGACAAAGATAGTGAGTGTAACGCAGGTTTCCAATGTATTGGGAACGGTTAATCCCGTCAAAGAGATGATTGCTACTGCTCATGCTCACGGGGTACCTGTATTGATAGACGGTGCACAGTCCGTACCTCATATGAAAGTTGATATGCAGGACATGGATGCTGACTTCTTTGCCTTCTCTGCACATAAAATCTATGGTCCTACCGGTGTGGGTGTTCTTTATGGAAAAGAAGAATGGCTCGACCGCCTGCCGCCTTATCAGGGTGGGGGAGAAATGATACAGCACGTTTCTTTTGAGAAAACAACGTTCAATGAACTTCCTTTTAAGTTTGAAGCCGGTACTCCCGATTACATTGGTACTACCGGGCTGGCAAAAGCCCTTGATTATGTGACTGGTCTTGGTATGGATAATATTACCGCCCATGAACATGAACTGACTACTTATGCTATGCAGCGTTTGAAAGAGATTCCGGATATCCGTATCTTCGGTGAAGCAGCGCACAAGAGCAGTGTTATCTCTTTTCTGGTAGGTAATATTCACCACTTTGATATGGGTACTTTGCTCGACAGACTGGGTATTGCTGTCCGTACCGGACATCATTGTGTACAACCGTTGATGCAGCGCCTTGGTATTGAGGGTACGGTTCGTGCTTCTTTTGCCGTTTATAACACAAAAGAGGAGATTGATGCCCTTGTAGCCGGTGTGGAGCGCGTTAGTAAAATGTTCTGATTGAGTAATATGCCGTAAGGCACAATAACATAAACTATGAAACATAAACTGCTAAACTATTTCTGTTTACTTTTTCTTTTGGCATTCGTAACCGGATGTGAAGAAGATAATAAGGATGATTTTACCCCGAACCTCTATAAAGTAACGGGTAAAGTAGAAAAAGGACCTTTTATAAATGGTTCCAAAATTACTGCGCAAGCATTGGATAAAGATTATAATCTGACTGGTGAGGTTTACCAGGGTATTATTGTTGATGATGACGGTTCTTTTAATCTGGGAGAGATTAAATTGAATTCGTCTTACGTGTTATTAACAGCTGACGGATATTATTTTAATGAAGTAGACGGGGAATTGTCTACCGGGCAGATATCTCTGCAGTCAATAGTCAATTTGGCTGATAATAAACAGGCTAATATCAACATTCTTACCCACCTGAAAACGCAACGTATGATGCAGCTTCTTAGGAATAACAAGCCGGATTTCAATGAAGCTGATGCAAAAGTCCAGAAGGAAGTTTTGAAAAGTTTTGGTCTGGAACGTTATGCCGAAAAGGACGTTTGTAACTTTTCTATTGCTTCCGGTACTGATGAAGCCGGTGCATTAATCGTTGTATCTTCTACTTTATTGAGAGATCGTACGGATGCTGAATTAACGGAATACTTGGCCAAACTGAGTGCCGAATTCAAAGCGGAAGGTACATTTACGGATAATACAAAAAAACAACTCCGGGAGGATGCCGTGCTGTTGGATGTAAATGAGATATCAGATAACATCATCACTCGTTATAAGGCGTTGAATATGGATGTTACTGTCCCAAACCTGAATTATTTTATTGACTGGGATGGTGATGGTATTGCCGGTAATGAACCCGATGCCGGAGGAGATATGACGTTGACTCTCGATAAAAAAGAGTTGGCTATTCCTGCCGAGGGAGGAACTTTCCGTATTAAGATAGATTGTAAAGTACCGGTAACTTTAGAGAGGCCGGCTGGGATACCAGGTGAGTCTGTCACTGAGGAGAGTCTGAAGGTTTTTAAATATACTGATATTAATTACACGAAAACGATTGAGGGGAATGAACTGATTATCGTTGCCCGGCCTGCTGATGGAGCTTTGATAAAAGGAGAATCTATTACTGTCTATACTACAAGTGGAAAACTTTCTGCAGAACTGAGGATTACACAAAACGGAGATCCTTCTAAACAGATCGAGTTTGGAGAGGATGGACAAGCAGTTGTTGCGGGTATAGCCAATCAAATGATGATTTCCATGCAGGACTTTTCCAATTTGGATGGTTACTATACACAAAGCTTTGATGGTAGGAATACGTCATATTATGCTATTTATGAACATACATTGACTACCTATGACAGTAAATTACTGAATATTTGGAGGAAGGCATATAATGCTATTTCCAGAATCAGGATGTTAGATTATATACTTGAAAAAGGTGGAGTCGTTGAAGCCCCGTCCTTTATGGCCTATATTCATCAGTTAGCCGCCGTTCAGTATTTCCAGTTAGCATCTTGGTGGGAGAATGTTCCTTATGTGATAAATTATGATGATCCGCTTGGAGGCTCTCAACAACTGGGTAGTGAGAATTTGTTTGCGAACTTAATAGATGATTTGAATTATTGTGTGGAGCATAGTAAGCTGGAACCGGGTGGGTTTGATACTCCCGAGGGCGTTTTGTACCCTGCAAAAGGTGCTTCGTTAGCGTTATTGGCTAAGATGTATCTGCATCAGAAATCCTATGCGCAAGCTTATAATTATCTGAAACGGATTATTGACAGTGGTGTATACGCCCTGGAGTCCTCTTCGGAAACGTCGCTGGGATTGAGCTCCCGTGAAATCGTCTGGGGATTGCGTACTGATTCCCTGCAGCAGTCATCTGAATCTGTTTTGAAAGGCAATGCTTATGTACCTTTTGTGACTTATACCGAAGTCCTGTTATCTGCTGCTGAATGTGCTTATCATTTAGGCAACCGGGCTGAGGCAATGGCTTATTCGAATAAAGTAACACAAGCGCGGAACTTACCCTTAATTTCCGAAGTTAACTTTATCGAATCTTTACGCTCGGTCTGGCAAAGTGAACTGAAGGGTTTTGGTAGCTATTTCTCATTCTTACGGCGCAACAATCTGGCTGTTGAGCAGTTGAAGATAAAAGATTATCAACAGTTATTGCCCATTCCCCTACAGGAGATAGAAGCTAATAAAAATCTCATTCAGAATCCGGGATGGAAATAATTGTGAATTAAATTGGACAGCAGTTGCAACTTTTCCGGTTATTTGTGCGTCTAATAACGTAAATAACCAATAAACAAAGAAAAGATTATGTTAGTAACAACGACTCCCATTATTGAAGGGAAAAGAATAATTCACTATTATGGAATTGTCTCTGGTGAGACGATCATCGGTGCCAATGTATTTCGTGATTTTTTAGCCGGTATTCGTGATTTTGTAGGTGGACGTTCCGGTGCTTATGAAGAAGTGCTCCGTCAGGCTAAAGAAACAGCGATAAAGGAAATGGAAGAACAGGCTGCCCGGCTCGGGGCTAATGCTGTAATAGGCGTTGACCTGGATTATGAAACCGTTGGGGGTAGTGGTAGCATGTTGATGGTAACTGCTACCGGAACGGCGGTAGTGATAGAATAATAACAGGACTCCTCTGGTTGTTAGTAAAGTTATAACAATTGGGGGAGTTTTTCTATGAAGAGAAGATATGCATTGCAATATTAACGGAACTACCTATACAATATCAACCCATGTTCTCGAGGAGGTCTTGGTGCGTGAAAGTTTTTTTGAACTTGCCCGTTCTACATTTGGGCTGGACTTTGAACCTTGGTTTCAAAAATGTCTCGGTTAGATTGAGCCGGCCTTGTTCCACAAGTTGTTCAACCAGTGTAGCCGTCATAAGTTTGGTGATGGAGCCTATGCGATATTTGAATGCTTCACCGTTTTGTTTCTTATTCAGATTATTTTGTCCGAAACGGCGTGTATACACCGTTTTCCCTCCTTTGGAAATGGCCACAGAACCAATACCTTGATTATACTTCTCGATATGATTAAGAAAAGAATCGATTTTGGCTGTGTTTATTTCTTGTCCCTGTATTGGCAACAGGATTAAACAGAAGAGAATACATGAGATTATTGATTTCTTCATATTGTAGATTGTTTTTTACTGCAAACGGTCATATTCGTTTAATTGCTCTTTCAGCTCTTGCAGGTCGGGGAGCGCTTGTCGGATTTCTTCCGGAAGTTCATTATAAGTATAAGTACTGACTCCAATAGGTTTGTTGATGTCTCGAAGCGAGAATTCCACTTCATAGTCATCTTTTCCTTTGCAGAGGAGAATACCGATGGTGGGGCGGTCTTGGGAGTCACGTACCAGTTCGTTAATAGCTGATACGTAAAAATTGAGTTTACCTATGAATTCGGGCTCGAACTCTTTCGCTTTTAATTCGATAATGATATAGGCCTTAAGTTTTGTATGATAGAATAGCAGATCCAATCTATACTCTTTTTTACCTACTCTCAGCAGGTATTGCCGTCCCATGTAAGCGAAGCCTTGTCCCATCTCCAATAAAAATTGTGAGATGTGTTGCACAAGACCATTTTCAATGTCGCGCTCCAATGCTTTGTCTGAAAGTTGGAGGAAATCGAAATGATACGGATCTTTGATAAGTTCGTTGGCGAGTTCACTTTGAGGTTCAGGGAGAGTGGTAGAAAAGTTATTGATAGCTTTGCCTTGAGTATGATAGAGGTCTTTTTCGATGTGATATTCTAATATGGCACGACTCCATCCGTTTTCGATGGTTTTGTGGATGTAGAAGAGGGCTTCCTGAACAACTTTGGTTCGTTCCATTATGAGTCCGTGATGCCCCCAGGGTATTTGAAATAAAGAATCGTCTTCTAATTTGGCCACAAGTTGTGGCCGAATTGTATTGTATTGATTATAAAAGAGATAGAACTGTTTGCAACGTCTTAGATTCCGATAAGAGAACCCACCTATAGTAGGAAACTCCATTTGTAAGTCTTTACTGAGCCGTTCTATGAATCCGCTTCCCCATTGTGCATTCTCTTGCTTTTCTACAATCTGTTGCCCGAGGTTCCAATATAGGCGGATGAGCTCGCTGTTAACGGCTACTGCCGCTTTTATCTGGCTGAAACGTATTTTTGATTTAAGCTCTGTGAGCCATTGTCGGTAGTCTTCTTGCAATCCATAAAGCTGTTCCATTGTGTGTTGAATAGTATGATGAGACACAAAGGTAACAAAAGATATATATAAGAGAACGCTAACCGAATCTTTTTTTGTCAATGCGAACAATGATCACACAAGCCCTTTATCACGTAATTGATACTTTCCGCAGTGAAATGTTGTGGCAGGCTGACTGCCGGGATATGTATATTCCGCAAGCAATATGTCTTGTGGCACTTAGTACAATAGAAATGTACATGCAGATCATCAATGTCACAGTTGCATTCATTCCCACATACGGCGTACTTTAGTGAGCCTGAACCATCGTCGATACCATGTATGAGATGATGTTTCAGAAAAAGGTTAATAGTGCGTGAGAGTGTAGATTTGTCCACAGTATCCAGATACGTCTCCAGATCGAGCAGGCTGAAAGCCCGGTTGAACTGCATCATGGCTCGAAGGATAAGCAACCGCATAGCGGTTGGCTTAATATCCCGTTGTCCTAATTTGTCGAGGTAGATATTCTCTTCCATAATCATCTTCTGTTTTCATTGTTTATGCCGGATGTAAACCGATCTGAAGCACCTTGCTTCTGTATTCGTATGGCATTCAGGATAGCCAGCAAAGCTACGCCTACATCAGCAAACACAGCTTCCCACATGGTAGCCATGCCAACGGCACCCAATAGCAATACGGCCAGTTTTACACCGAAAGCGAGAATGATGTTTTGCCAGACAATCCGTCGGGTAGCACGACCGATGCGTATGGCAGTTGCTACTTTAGACGGCTGGTCGTTTTGTATCACTACATCTGCTGTCTCGATGGCTGCATCACTACCCAGGCCTCCCATAGCGATACCCACATTGCTCATTGCCAGTACAGGTGCATCATTGATACCGTCTCCTACGAAAGCAATGCGGTGGGCAGGATTGGCCTTCAGTTGTTCAATATGGGCAACCTTTCCTTCGGGTAGCAGATCGCCGTATGCCTGAGATATTCCCAATTGCGCTCCTAATTTAGAAACAATTGCTTGTTTATCGCCCGAAAGAATTTGTATATTATCAATATTTAATGCTTTCAGTGCCTGGATAGCTATCTCTGCATCCTCTTTGGGAGTATCAGCCAGAAGAAGAAATCCGGCATATGTTCCGTCTACTGCACAAGTTACAATGGTATCTGCCGAAACATTCAATTCTGCCGGGCAGGCAATGTTGTAGCGGGAGAGTAGACGGGGATTACCTGCCAGTACTTCGTGCCCGGCTATGATAACTCTTAGTCCGTGTCCGGGTATCTCTGTTGTGTCTGTGGCAGGGAGGAGTGTTACTTCCTTTCGGATCGCATATTCACCGATGGCACGTGCTATCGGATGTGTGCTTTTCTGCTCCGCAGAGGCAACGTATTGCAATAACTCTATATCGGAAAAGAGTACGCTCTCCAGATGCTGTACTTCAAATACTCCTTTGGTGAGAGTTCCGGTCTTGTCGAAAACTACGGTGTTGACCTGAGTAATAGCATCCAGATAGTTTCCCCCCTTGAACAGGACTCCGGCGCGGGAAGCTGCTCCGATACCTCCAAAATAGCCTAAAGGGATACTGACAACGAGCGCGCAAGGGCAGGAAATAACCAGAAACACCAGACTCCGGTAAAGCCAGTCTCTGAAAACATAATCAAATGCAGGCACTCCCAATGAGTAGAGGAAGGGGAGGAGAACGATAAGTACTGCCAATCCCGTAACGATAGGGGTATATATCCGTGCAAACCGGCGTATGAATAACTCTACAGGTGCTTTCCGCTCGTTGGCTTCTTGTACCATGGCAAGTATTCGGGCAAGTGCACTTTCATTAAATGGTTTGGTTACTGTAAGCCGTACTACCCGGTCGGTAGCAATCATCCCTGCAAGCACCGTCTCTCCTAAGCGTATGGTTCGAGGACGACTTTCTCCGGTTAGTGCAGCTGTATTGAAAGAGGCCTGATCGTTTTGCATCATTCCGTCAAGAGGGACGCGTTCGCCGGCTTTTATCTCGATGGTTTCTCCTACCTTAACATTTTCAGGGTGCATTGCCTCCGGACGTTTATCACGGATGACTGTTGCCGTTTCCGGACGTACATCGAGCAGTGCTTTGATATTTCGCTGTGCATTCCCCACTGCACGATCCTGAAAAGCTTCTCCGATGGAGTAGAATAGCATCACTGCCACTCCTTCGGGATACTCACCAATGCAGAATGCGCCGATGGTGGCGATACCCATCAGCATAAATTCATTGAAGAACTCTCCGTGACGGAGTCGTCCGAAAGCCTCCCGCAATACAGGCCATCCTACGGGCAGGTAGGCCACTGTATACCATATCAGAGCACTGCCCGGCAGTGTAAACAGATTGAAATGATTGAGTATCATTCCTACTGCCAGCATGGTAAAACTGATGATAGCCGGTATATATTCGTTCTTTTTCTTTTCTGGGCTACAGCCGGAAGGGTGACAACAGTTACAGCTCATAATGATTCTATTATTGATTTCTGATGCAAATATAGGGCATTTGCATGTGCAACTGGGTTGCAATCTTGTCAAGAGCTGATTTATTGATTCTTAACTAAAAAAACAACTATTCGGGAAGAAAGTAGCATTTACATCACAACACAATGTCATTTGCGTCGTAACATAGTATGTAATGAACCGTAACATACCGTGTAATTTTCATTATATACCGAGGAAATACTTAAAAAGTACCGAAGAAAGAAGGCATATCCTCCGTATATAAAAGAAGAAAGGAGAAAGCTGCGGCTCTCTCCTTCTAATGTAGTTTAATTGAATCTACTTTATGATTACGTTAACAAAGATACGATATAAAAAAGCTAAAGTCAAGTAATCCGACATCTTTTTTCTTTCTTTTTTATTTGCTTATCTCGTTTGGAATCAATACTTTTAGCCTTTCGTAAACCTCTAAAAATTTATTCTATGGATAGCTTGCTTTTCTGGCTGGTTCCTGCCGCCTCTGTATTGGCTCTCTGCTTTGCTTATTATTTCCACAAGCAAATGATGAAAGAGAGTGAAGGTACTCCTCAAATGATTAAGATTGCTGCAGCAGTGCGCAAAGGTGCCATGTCTTATCTGAAACAACAGTATAAGATTGTGGGATGGGTATTTTTCGGTCTGGTAGTCTTGTTCTCTATTATGGCCTACGGTTTTCAGGTACAGAATGCCTGGGTACCTATTGCGTTTCTGACCGGTGGTTTCTTCTCCGGACTTTCGGGATTTCTTGGTATGAAGACGGCCACTTACGCTTCTGCACGTACCGCCAATGCTGCGCGTACTTCTTTAAATGCCGGACTGAGGATCGCTTTCCGTAGTGGTGCGGTGATGGGACTGGTAGTAGTAGGCCTTGGACTTCTTGATATATCTTTCTGGTATTTATTGTTGAACTGGGCCATTCCGGCTGATGTGCTGAGTCCTACTCATAAACTTTGTATTATCACTACTACGATGCTGACTTTCGGTATGGGAGCTTCCACACAGGCATTGTTTGCCCGCGTAGGTGGCGGTATTTATACCAAAGCAGCCGATGTGGGTGCCGACCTTGTGGGGAAGGTAGAAGCAGGCATACCGGAGGATGATCCGCGAAATCCGGCTACCATTGCCGATAATGTAGGTGACAATGTAGGTGATGTGGCTGGTATGGGAGCCGATCTTTATGAGTCCTATTGTGGCTCTATCCTTGCTACCGCTGCATTGGGGGCAGCTGCCTTTATTCATACAGGTGACACCGTGATGCAGTTTAAAGCCGTTATTGCCCCAATGCTGATTGCTGCTGTGGGTATTCTGCTTTCTATCATTGGTATCTTCTCGGTACGTACCAAAGAAAATGCTAAGATGAAAGACTTGTTGAACTCGCTTGCTTTCGGTACAAATCTGAGTTCGGTATTGATAGTAGCGGCTACTTTCTTTATTCTTTGGTTATTGCAGCTTGAAAATTGGATGTGGATTTCTTGTGCCGTGGTAGTTGGATTGGTTGTTGGTATTATCATTGGCCGTTCTACCGAGTATTATACATCCCAGTCCTATCGGCCTACTCAGAAGTTGAGCGAGAGCGGTAAGACTGGTCCGGCTACAGTTATTATCTCCGGTATCGGTTTGGGTATGATCTCTACAGCCATTCCTGTATTAGCTGTGGTAGTGGGTATTATAGCCTCTTTCCTGTTTGCTTCCGGCTTCGACTTCAATAATGTTGGTATGGGACTTTATGGTATTGGCATTGCTGCCGTAGGTATGCTTTCTACATTAGGAATAACCCTTGCTACGGATGCCTATGGACCGATTGCCGACAATGCTGGTGGTAATGCTGAAATGTCCGGTTTGGGTGAGGAAGTACGTAAGCGTACGGATGCCCTCGACTCATTGGGTAATACAACAGCTGCTACAGGTAAAGGATTTGCCATTGGCTCTGCTGCACTAACGGGGCTTGCCTTGCTTGCTTCTTACATTGAGGAAATCCGTATCGGGTTGACCCGTCTGGGAACAGTAGAACTGACGATGCCCAATGGCGATATTATAGCAACTGCCAATGCTACCTTTGTGGATTTTATGAATTACTATGATGTCACTCTGATGAACCCAAAGGTGCTTTCCGGTATTTTTATTGGTTCTATGATGGCTTTCCTTTTCTGTGGATTGACAATGAATGCCGTTGGGCGCGCTGCCGGTCATATGGTGGATGAAGTACGTCGTCAGTTCCGTGAGATAAAAGGTATCCTGACCGGAGAGGCGGAACCCGATTACGAACGTTGTGTGGCTATCTCCACCAAAGGTGCTCAGCGTGAGATGGTTATTCCTTCACTTATAGCCATTGTTGCTCCTATTCTTACCGGAGTTGTTTTTGGAGTGACTGGAGTTGTTGGGTTGCTTATCGGTGGTTTGAGCAGTGGTTTCGTACTTGCTATTTTTATGGCTAATGCCGGTGGTGCTTGGGATAATGCAAAGAAATATGTGGAAGAAGGCAATTTGGGTGGCAAAGGTGGCGAAGTACACAAAGCAACTGTTGTAGGCGATACCGTTGGCGATCCGTTTAAAGATACATCCGGCCCGAGTTTGAATATCCTGATAAAGCTTATGAGCATGGTCGCCATTGTTATGGCAGGTCTGACTGTTGCCTGGAGCTTGTTTTAGTTGAAAGTTGAAAATTGAAAGTTGAAAATTACTATGCAGCGTTATAGCGTAGCCAATTTTCAACTAAATAATTATCTTTGTGCCGTTTTTTAAATGTAAGGATGATTGTGCTATTAGTTGAAAGTTGTTACGTAGCATGATCGCGCAGTTAATTTTCAACTTTCAATTTTCAACTAAATAAAGCGATTATGCTATTACCTTATTTGAATGAAGGTCTTGTGGAGGCTGGTTGTGATGAAGCCGGACGCGGTTGTTTGGCCGGTTCTGTTTATGCTGCTGCCGTTATTCTTCCGGTAGATTTTAAGAATGAACTCTTGAATGATTCCAAACAGCTCACCGAAAAACAACGTTATGCTTTGCGTGAGGTTATTGAGCGGGAAGCTATTGCCTGGGCTGTTGGGATTGTATCTCCCGAAGAGATAGACGATATAAATATTCTGAACGCCTCTTTTCTTGCCATGCACCGGGCAGTAGATCAGCTCAAGGTACGACCGGAACATCTTCTCATTGATGGTAATCGTTTTAAAAAGTATGCTGATATCCCTCATACAACGGTGATTAAAGGGGACGGGAAGTATCTGTCTATTGCTGCTGCTTCTATCCTGGCGAAAACTTATCGCGATGATTACATGAACCGGCTGCATGAAGAATTCTCTTATTACGATTGGGATCATAACAAAGGGTATCCCACAAAAAAACACCGTGCAGCTATTGCCGAACACGGTGTTTCTCCTTATCATCGGATGACCTTCAACCTGTTGGGTGACGGTCAGTTATCTTTAGAATGCTGATGTCGTAGTTGTTGTTACCACTTTTTTGGTTTTCTTCTTTCCCCAGGTAATGTTGAATCCCATACTTACGTTTGCATTAGCATTGCCTACCGGAACATATTGTGGGGTTACTTTGGTTATCATGTGGTCTGTTCCAATGAAGAAGTTGAAACCACTCGGGTGGAAATTCAGTACCCATCCCAATGACGAACCGAAACTGCTTATTGCATAGTTTACAGAAGCCTCAAACCATCTTACCGGGGCTACATTGGCTGAAAGGCGTGCTTCCGACCATGTGAAAGGCTTATTGAAATGTGTGGATGAAAGCAAACCGAATTTCAGGTTCTTATAATAAGGAAGCACGTATTCGGCACCGATATTCATGGTAGTGGCCAGTTTGGTAGTACGGCTCTTAACTGTTCCGTCATCATAGAACTTGATGAATTCTTCAAACTGATCCCCCAGGTTATCCAACTCGTCGTCTATATCTCCCGGTTCACCTTCTCCTGGTTTTACTGCAATTGGATTTTCAAATCCCTTGAAGGTGTAGTTATGTTGCATTTTAGCTTTCAGCCCGTTGTTCCATTTAATGAACCCCAGGTCAAGTAGAGCAGCCGAAAGGGTAAGTCCTTCTACGTAATCATCCATTTTGTATACAGCTCCCAAATCAAATCCAACTCCGTAACCACCTATACCTGGACCATCGATGTCAAAACCGTCAATTTCTCCGGGTTTACCGTGTTCATCGGGCTCTTTACTTTCGAAATACCCCCCCTTCAATGAACCTTCTACCTGTCCTTCAGCATCTATGAGCCATTCGTCTTGTCCCATTGTGATGTCCATTCTCTTGATTTGCGCTTCTGCATTAGCTCCTCCTACCAGGAATTTAACTTTGGCACCTATTGTCAGGCGATCTTTAATGATCTCATGCGAATGTCCCAAAGCTACTTCTGCATAATTGTTGGAGCGTACGGTGAGATCTTTTACTCTATAATGAGTTCCGCCTTCGTCGCTCATTCCTGTTTTCATAAAGTCAAAAAGTCCGTATGGCAAGTTGACAGAAGTATTAGAGCGGAATGCAATTTCAAATGTATTGAAACCTCCGAAACCACGGAAACCAAATGCAATAATAGGCATACGAAGATTTACACTGAGGTGGTTGTTAGTATGCAGGTTGCTTAGAAACTCTTGACTGCCAACGGTCGGGTTCATAAACGTAGTCAGTTTATATCCGTTCTGATTATATTTATAAAGGAAATCATTCACCCCGATATTACCCTGAAGTCCTACATTGAAATTACCTAATACGAAGAAGGGTAAATTGATATAATTACTTTCATTCATAAATGCCGGGTTGAGCTGATGACGATAAGTCATACCTTCCATAAAATAGCTCGAGTTGAGGCTTTGTGCCCCTACGCCTGTAGTACAGAGAATAAAGAGTGAAGCCAGTGTGGCTTTTAATTTATAGTGTTTCATTGTTCTATTCGTTTTTTGATACATCTAAATTAGTTCAAATCTATAATTACACCATTGGGTACTTTCAGTCGTACATTCTTCAATTGCAACGTTTGGTTTTCGTTCAGTTGTTGTCCCTCGGCACCTTCTGCTGATGCTGCTACGATTTCGAAAGCAAGTCCGTCCAGTCTCTTGACAGCTCCGGAAGTCGTTTCTTTTATTTCAATGACTAATGTACTTTCAACGGCTATATTGTTCTTACCGGCTTTGATGGTACCGTCTTTTTTACCATCAACTATTACTGTGACAGCAACACCTTTCAGTTCTTCGGCTTTTCCTTGATTATCTACTGTCAGTGCCTTAGCTGTGAGGTTCAATCCTAACGGGATTGTGTTGAAAGCAGTAGCGGTAGCGTTTACCTGTTGTATTTCATAGTCTTTCAAGTCATCATACCAACCGTCTACACTGTCTTTGTAAACAATCGTTGTGATGTTTTTACCAAATACGAAAGGTACGTTCACGTCATAATCGGTAGTAATATTGTAAGTACGCCCTAATTCGACAGTAGTTTCGTCGGTAGTAGCGTTGGTTTTTACGTCGAACTTAAATATGTCAGGAATCTTGTTGATAAGTGTAGGCAAATTGGGCACTGCCACATGGGTTATTCCTTCCATATTTGTAGGTGCTAACGGTGAAAGACAGAATTTCTGATCTTCTTCTTTGTTCAGTTTGAAGC
The DNA here is from genome assembly GCF_019734355.1 of Bacteroides sp. K03. NCBI lineage: Bacteria > Pseudomonadati > Bacteroidota > Bacteroidia > Bacteroidales > Bacteroidaceae > Bacteroides > Bacteroides sp. K03. The sequence goes on along the minus strand of NZ_JAASHC010000023.1, from coordinate 9,068 downwards.
TGAATGTTACAGGCTTATTAGGATCTCCTACCGGTATTTCTTCACTACCCTTGTTTATGAAAGAAGTGATTATACCATTTACGTTTGCTGCAACCGGGGTATTGTTCTTAGCTGTGAAGAATACCATTGGATTCTGTACAGACAAGGTTACTTTTTCATCATCCAGAAAGTCGGGCAGCCCGGACAGAGTAACCGGATCAATGTTGATATCTATCTTTGGTTGTACAATACCTGTAACTGACTTTATGCTGATAATAGGTTGTTTGGACTGTTTGTCCTGTAGTGTGATTTCCACTGTCAGATTGATACTAACAGGGCCTTCAACTCCTTGTTGTACATCGCCGGTATTGATACTGACTTCTCCTTCCAGAGAGATAGTTCCTTTCATCAGAAGTTGAGAATATTCATCGCCTTTGATAAACGTGACCCCTTCTTGATTATTACAGTTAATTCCGTCAACGGGAATTGTAATTGTCAGTCCATTTGCGGCAGTAGCTTCTTCTCCTGTCAGGTGTAATACTCCATTTGTGAGTCTCGGTGATTTGATAAACTTCGGGAAGCTCAGTTCAACACTCTTTAAAGTGAGTTTACTGATGATTGTTGCCGGTATAGAAAAGCGAATCACAGCTTCCATATCCATATCGATAGAAGAGAGGCTTGTGATATCTGTCGGAAGGTTTTCACCCTTCAATTCGAAATTTGTACTCTCTATTGGAAGTGGTGCTGAGATATCAGTTGGAGGAAGACCGGTCAGAGGCGGTATGGTAAAGTTTAATTCTGGTCTTATCGGGGTGATATTGGGAGCTTCTACCTGAAAGCCATTTACTGAGATGTTTGTGTTACTTTCCGATCCTTCCTGTAGCAGATAATAATTGCCTTCATTGTCGATCTTTACAACGCCATCTTCTTCAATATCCAGTATCTTACTCAACTTTATCGGCTCAGTCTCTCCTCCGGGAATAGCGAATTCGCTTCCACCCACCTGAATGGTTAAGTCGATGTCTTTAGTAAGATCATAATCGTTATCCACACAAGAGGATAGCGTGAGTAATGAGGCCATGAGGGCACATGAGCCGAGTTTTAAGTGTTTTTTCTTCATAATGCATTCCTTTTTAACACGATAGTAGTACTTTTTGCAAAAATAAACAAATAAATCAAACGGCACAAACTTTGTGTAAGAAATGCATCTTGCAGATATTCTTTGTTTTACAACAAAAAGAACACTTAAGCAGCTATTTAAACCACTTAAGCATTCTTTATGTCTGTTTGGACCTGATTTAATTGAAAATTGAAAATGAAGAAAGTTATTTAATGAAAAGTTGAAAGTTGTTGCCCTGTCACGCTGCATAGTACTTCTCCCTTCTCTACTCTCCTTTTTTCCTTCCCCTTCTTTAGAACCATTTAATCTTTCTGAATATGATGAACGCCATTGCAGAAAGCACTACTGAGGATAATACGATTAATGCAAAAGCATGTGGCACTTCATCAATGTGTATATCTACATTCATTCCATAGAAACTGGCAATCAGTGTAGGTATCATCAATGTAATAGACAGGCTTGTCATGCGTTTCATGATCGCATTCACATTGTTGGAAATGATAGAGGCAAATGCGTCCATGGTTCCCGTAAGGATATCACTATAGATATTCACGGTATTGAATGCTTGTTTTAATTCGATTATAACATCTTCCACTAATTCCTGGTCCAGATAGTCGGTATCTTGAAAAATACTTTTCAGCTTACCTATCATCACCTCATTACCACGAATAGAGGTGTTGAAGTAAACGAGTGTTTTTTGTAATTTCATCAGGCGCAGGAGATCTTCGTTGCGGATACTTTTTTCCAGCTCTTTTTCTGCTGCGGTGATGTCAATATTAATTTGTTTCAGGTATTTCAGAAACCATACTGCCGATGAATAGATAAGCCGTAAAATCAAGTCTAATTTATTGCGTACTATGATCCCTTTACGGCGGGTATGTTCAATAAAATCCGGTAGTAATTCCGTGTTGTGATAACATACGGAAACAATGATTTCATTGTTGGTAATGATACCAATGGGGACGGTACTGAATGGGATGGCGTTCTGATTACTTTGTACGGGTATGCGAAGAATAGTCAATAACCAATTTCCCTCCGTATCTGTACGAGGGCGTTCGTCGGTATCGGCAATGTCATTCAAAAAAGATTCTGGGACTTGTAATTCCTGAGTCAGAAACTCAAAATCATTTGCATCGGGGCATACTACATTCACCCAGCTATTGGGTAGCCATTGTGATTTTTCCACAAAGCCAGCCTCACAATAAAGATATTTTCTCATCTTATTGCCTCCTTTCGTTTGTTTTTAATCCGAACAGAGGCATCATGACGCTTGTATGGCTCTGTTCGCTTTTAGTTAATACTGTTGCACGTTCGCGGGTTTGAATCGTCCATATTTATATTCTTAATATTTTTAAAAGCGGGGCAAAAGTACGGAATATTTCTTATAAGAGTGCACCTTATTCTCCTTTTTTGTGATTAAAATAATCTTTTTCGTACCTTTGCACCCGAATTAAAGAAAGCCAATTAATTAATTTTAAATATTATGAGTAAGAAAGCCCTTTTAATGATCCTTGATGGTTGGGGAATAGGCGACCACGGAAAAGATGACGTAATTTTTAATACTCCCACTCCTTATTGGGATTATTTGCTAAAAACGTATCCTCATTCTCAGCTTCAGGCAAGTGGTGAGAACGTGGGTTTGCCCGATGGACAGATGGGTAACTCAGAAGTAGGACACCTTAATATTGGTGCCGGACGTGTCGTTTATCAGGATTTGGTAAAAATCAATCTGGCATGTCGTGATAACAGCATCATGAAGAACCCCGAAATTGTTTCTGCTTTTACTTATGCTAAAGAAAACGGAAAGAATATTCATTTCATGGGATTGACTTCTGATGGTGGTGTACACAGTTCATTGGATCATCTGTACAAGCTTTGTGATATATCCAAAGAATATGGTGTTGAGAATACATACATTCATTGTTTCATGGATGGTCGTGATACAGACCCGAAGAGCGGTAAAGGATTTATCGAACAATTGGAAGCGCATTGTGCAAAATCAGCCGGCAAGATTGCTTCTATCATTGGTCGCTATTATGCAATGGATCGCGATAAACGTTGGGAGCGTGTGAAAGAAGCATATGATTTGCTGGTAAATGGCATTGGTACAAAAGCTACAGATATGGTTCAGGCAATGCAGCAGTCTTATGATGAAGGTATTACTGACGAATTTATAAAACCGATTGTTAATGCGAACGTTGACGGTACAATTAAAGAAGGCGATGTTGTTATCTTCTTTAATTATCGTAATGACCGCGCGAAAGAGCTGACTGTAGTACTGACTCAGCAGGATATGCCGGAAGCAGGTATGCATACTATTCCGGGGTTGCAGTATTATTGTATGACTCCATATGATGCTTCTTTTAAAGGTGTTCATATCTTATTCGATAAAGAAAATGTGATGAATACTTTAGGTGAATATCTGGCTGCCAAAGGTTTGCAACAGCTTCATATTGCTGAAACAGAGAAATATGCACATGTAACATTCTTCTTTAACGGTGGACGTGAAACTCCATATAATAATGAAGACCGTATCTTGGTTCCGTCTCCCAAAGTAGCTACTTATGACTTGAAGCCGGAGATGAGTGCTTACGAAGTGAAAGATAAACTGGTGGCTGCCATCAACGAGAATAAATATGATTTTATCGTTGTGAACTATGCCAATGGCGATATGGTAGGACATACCGGTATTTATGATGCAATTGAGAAAGCGGTTGTTGCCGTAGATGCTTGTGTAAAAGAAACAGTTGAAGCAGCTAAGGCGCAGGGCTATGAAGCTATCATTATTGCCGATCATGGTAATGCCGATCACGCTTTGAATGAAGATGGTACTCCGAATACAGCACACTCTCTGAATCCGGTTCCTTGTGTGTATGTTACAGAAAATAAGGATGCTAAAGTAGAGAATGGACGTCTTGCTGATGTTGCTCCTACAATCCTGAAGATTATGGGACTTGAAGCACCGGCGGAAATGAATGGTAATGTACTGATTAAGTAATATATAATTTATGGTAGAGACGCACTGCATGCGTCTTGTAGCTTTGCAAACACGAATGAAATGTTTATAAGGGTACAAGGTGTATTCAATGCGTCTCTGCTTTTAATAGATTGAGTGAATGATTCAAATAGGAGATGTTGTAGTAAGTTTAGATGTGTTTCGCGAAAAATTCATTTGCAACCTGAAGGCTTGTAAAGGTGAATGTTGCATCGAAGGAGATGCCGGTGCTCCGGTTGAACTCGATGAGATTGCGAAGCTGGAAGAGGTGCTTCCTGTGATTTGGGAGGAACTTTCTCCGGAGGCTCGTGCCGTTATTGACAAACAAGGAGTGGTGTATACTGACCAAGAGGGAGATATTGTGACTTCTATTGTAAATAATAAGGATTGTGTATTTACTTGCTACGATGAAAAAGGCTACTGCTATTGTGCCATTGAAAAAGCTTACCGCGAAGGGAAAGTGAATTTTTACAAACCTGTGTCTTGTCATCTCTATCCTATTCGTGTGGGCGATTATGGTCCTTATAAAGCTGTTAATTACAGCCGTTGGGATATTTGTAAGGCAGCTGTGCTATTGGGCAAGAAAGAAGATGTACCGGTATATAAATTTCTGAAAGAACCACTTATTCGTAAATTCGGAGAAGAGTGGTATAGAGAGTTAGAGGTTACTGCAGAAGAATTAAAGAAACAACGTTTTATTTGATTGGAACAAGGTAGTATTCCAACCTTTCTTTTTAAAAAGAAAAGCGCCGGTACAAAGGATTTTCCTTTGTTTACCGGCGCTTCTTCGTTGTAAGATGTGAGGTTGGTGATATAATTACGTATTATGCATCGATATTTGCATACGTTGCATTTTCTTCAATGAATTCGCGGCGCGGTCCTACGTCTTCACCCATTAACATGGAGAAGATGAAATCAGCTTCTGCTGCGTTTTCAATATTTACTTGTTTTAGCATACGGTTTTCCGGGTCCATCGTTGTTTCCCACAATTGCTGGGCGTTCATTTCACCCAAACCTTTATAGCGTTGTGTATGAACCGCGTTTTCCGAACCACCGCCATAGGTATCGATAAACTTCTGGCGTTGCGCATCTGTCCAGCAATATTCTTCTACTTTACCTTTCTTACACAGATAGAGCGGAGGCGTAGCGATGTACAGATAACCATTCTGGATAATCTGTGGCATATAACGGAAGAAGAATGTCATGATCAGTGTGTCGATGTGAGAACCATCGACATCGGCATCGGTCATAATGATAATCTTATGATAGCGCAACTTGTCAATGTTGGCAGCCTTGCTATCTTCTTCTGTTCCGATAGTAACACCTAATGCTGTATATATATTACGGATTTCTTCGCTTTCAAGCGCTTTATGGTACATTGCTTTCTCTACATTCAAAATCTTACCACGTAAGGGTAAGATAGCCTGGAATGCACGGTTACGACCCTGTTTGGCTGTACCACCTGCTGAATCTCCCTCAACGAGGAATAATTCACATTTTTGTGGATCTTTGTCCGAACAGTCAGCCAGTTTACCCGGAAGTCCGCCACCGGACATCGGAGATTTACGTTGTACCATTTCACGTGCTTTACGGGCAGCGTGACGAGCTGTTGCAGCAAGTACCACCTTGTCAACGATCAGCTTGGCTTCTTTCGGATGTTCTTCCAGATAATAAGCCAATGCTTCACCTACTGCTTGGTCTACAGCTCCCATTACTTCGTTGTTACCCAATTTCGTTTTGGTCTGTCCTTCAAACTGTGGTTCAGCCACTTTAACAGAAATAACAGCAGTCAAACCTTCGCGGAAGTCATCACCGGAGATTTCTACCTTTACCTTTTCCAGCATTTTGCTGTCTTCGGCATATTTCTTCAGCGTACGCGTCAGTGCACGACGGAAACCGGCCAGGTGTGTACCACCTTCTATTGTATTAATATTATTTACATAAGAGTGGACGTTTTCAGAGAATCCGGTATTATACATGATAGCCAGTTCAATGGGGATACCCTGCTTCTCCGTGTCCAGATAGATCACATCATTAATCAGGTGATCACGTGAGGATTCTAGATAACGAACAAACTCCTTTAAGCCTTCTTCTGAATAGAATACTTCTTGTTTGAATTTGCCTTCATCATTAACTACACGGCGATCTGTCAATGTAATTCTGATACCTGCATTCAGGTAAGCAAGTTCGCGCATACGTCCGGCAAGAATTTCATACTTGTAAACCGTTTCTGTGAAGATGGTAGCATCCGGCCAGAATTGTTGTTTTGTTCCGGTATGTTCCGACTCGCCTACTTCCTTTACGGGATAAAGCGGTTTTCCTATTTCATACTCCTGCTGGTAGATTTTACCATTACGGTAAACCTGACTGATCATGTGGGCAGACAGCGCGTTCACGCAAGACATACCTACACCATGCAGACCACCTGAAACTTTGTACGAACCTTTGTCGAATTTACCACCTGCATGAAGTACCGTCATCGCTACTTCAAGTGCTGATTTCTGTTCTTTTTCGTGGAAGTCTACAGGAATACCACGTCCATTGTCCTGTACGGTAACTGAATTATCTTCGTTGATTGTGACTTCAATGTGGTCGCAATAACCTGCCAACGCTTCGTCGATAGAGTTATCAACGATTTCATATACCAAGTGATGAAGTCCCTTTACACTGATGTCGCCGATGTACATCGCGGGGCGCTTGCGCACAGCTTCCAGACCTTCTAGAACCTGAATGCTGTCGGCTGAATACGATCCGTTGTCCTGGGGAACTTGGGAGAATAAGTCTTCGCTCATAATTGCCTTTCTAAGTTATAATAACAGAGCAAAAATAGCAAAAAAAAATGGATTGAGGAAGAATAAAGGGTGAAAAAACAAGAATACTGATAAGTAGTGAAAAAGAAGAAGGTTTATCTGATTAGATGGATCCTAACGCACAAAAGACCGAACTAAAAAGTCCAGTCTCTGTGTTGTATGAAGTAGTGCTAATTTCTTATATTAAGCAAGCTTATTAATGTAGATAGCCAATTTAGACTTCAAGTTGTTAGCTTTGTTCTTGTGAATAATATTCACTTTAGCCAACTTATCAAGCAATTTTGTGATGCCTGGATACATAGCAGTTGCTTCTGCTTTGTCAGTAGTCGAACGAAGTTTTCTAACAGCGTTTCTCATGGTTTTACCATAATATCTGTTATGAAGTCTTCTTGTTTCTTCTTGTCTGATTCTCTTTAGTGATGATTTGTGATTTGCCATCTCGACTAATCTGTTTTAATTCGTTTATTTTTTTAATTGTAGCCCGTGGGGGAGTCGAACCCCCCTTTCAAGAATGAAAATCTTGCGTCCTAACCGATAGACGAACGGGCCATCATTTCTTTGAAGCGTTTCCGTTTCTTTTGCTTTTCGAGTGTTTGTTTCTCGATTGCGGATGCAAAGGTAGATACTTTTTTTGAATTAGCAAATATTTCGCAAGATTTTTTTTATAAGAAGTTACCTCGTTTCTTGTGTTATACCTGATTTTCTTCTGATTATCAATAAAATAATGCAGCAAAAAAAATGTCATATAGATATTCTTTTTTTTAGGTAGTAGAAGATGAACTACTAACATTCCGCTTTTTTTTGTAGTTTTGTGTTGAATTAGAATTAGAAGAGAAATGTTACAAAAAACGGTTGGGATAGTTCTTCATACACTGAAATATAATGATACATCTAATATTGTTGAGATGTATACTGAGTTGTTGGGGCGCGCCTCTTTTTTAGTTTCGGTACCACGTTCGAGAAAAGCGGCAGTAAAGTCCGTATTGTTTCAACCACTTTCTTTGATAGAGTTTGAGGCAGATTTCCGACCCAATACTACTCTTTATAAGATAAAAGAGGCAAAATCCTTTTTTCCTTTCTCTTCAATACCTTACGATCCATATAAGTCAGCTATCGCTCTTTTTCTGGCGGAATTTCTTTACCGTGCCATTCGTGAAGAAGCGGAAAACCGTCCGTTGTTTGCTTATCTGATTCACTCCATTACCTGGCTGGATGAATGCCGGGAGAGTTTTGCCAATTTCCATTTGGTGTTTTTAATGCGTCTTTCCCGCTTTTTGGGGTTATATCCCAATTTGGAGGATTATCATGAAGGGGATTATTTTGATATGTTGAATGCTTGTTTTACCTCGCTTCGTCCGCAGTTGCATTCGTCGTATATTGGTCCGCAGGAGGCATTCCGTCTTATTGGTTTGATGCGAATGAATTATGATACGATGCATATTTTCGGTATGAACCGTACAGAACGGGCACGTTGCCTCACAATTATTAATGAGTATTATCGGTTGCACTTACCCGATTTTCCGCTATTGAAATCTTTAGATGTGCTGAAAGAGTTATTCGATTAGTTGCTTCGTCTCTATGTCCTTTGCGGTGAGCTGATTTATTATTAATCAGTTTTACGCTAAATGTTGTCTGCCATTACCATCTATTTATCTCTCCGGTATCGATAAAGTCCTATCTCGTAGAGTAACGTAGGAAGCCTCGGTGTGTAGCGTTGTTTTAGATGTACATGTAAAGCGGTACGACATGTGCATGTGGTGCAGTACGACATGTGCATGTGGTGCAGTACGACATGTACATGTGGTGCAGTGAAACATGTACATGTAAAACAAGACTGCTCACCGGGGAAAGGAACGTTCCTTTCTGAGAAAGACAAAGTACAATACCGGGCAACGGTGGCGATGCCGTTTAGGGGCACTTCCGCTACCGAAAGGATAGGGCCATAATCTTTGTTCTTATATGGATATGAATCTATTTCACCACAGAGTAACACGGAGTTCCACAGAGTTTAAATCTTTATTGAAACGCAAATGAACGCAGATTTTCGCAAAGGGAAACAAATGTATGATAAAGAGCTACAGTCTTTTAATCTGCGTTTATCCTTTAGATTTGCATCATAATAAATAGAGGTTGAAATATTATCTTTGTAGTTAAAACAAGTTAA
>NZ_JAASHC010000022.1:0-89951 GCF_019734355.1 Bacteroides sp. K03 | reverse complement strand
ATATTAAGAAATTTATTCTTATTAACGTTCATAAAGAACTATGTTTTCCATGGCAAAGATAATGGTAGAGGAAAAACGTCCCAATATACCATTCTGATTTTCAACAGATTACAATAAAATCAAAATGTATTCTTTTTTCCTTTACCAAAGGATCTATTTTTTATACAACCAAGAAGTCTTTTTGTTCTCCAATAATTACAAATATACTTTATTCACACACCAGCTTATCCGTATTCATCCTCGTCATATATTGCTGAATTATTGCCTTCAACTCTGATTCCATAGAAGATTGTATTTCGGGCAAAGTACCTAGCAAATTATGTTCCAGCAAACGATCTGAAACAAAGTCATACAGGGCAACCGGCTCTTTACCATCAAACTGAAGTAAATAACGACCTTTATGATATTGATAAACACCGCCTATATAGTTCACAGCAAAAGTCTGATCGGCGGGAGTAGTGAGCAAATCACATCCGAAAGAAATGTAAGGCTTGTCATATCCCAAATATCCCAATACAGTGGGCATTATATCTATTTGTTGGGCTATAGCATCGATATGCCCTTTCAATGTACTACCCGGCTGATAAAAAATGACGGGTACAGCAAATGTGCCGCTTTCAGTCATATATTCGGGATGTTCCGTTTGATTGGTATGATCGGCCGTGATCACAAACAACGTATTATTGAACCAGGGTTCATGAGAAGCCTTCTCAAAAAAACGCTTCAACGCATAATCCGAATAACCAATACACTGATGAATAGGCAATGTCCCTTTGGGAAACTTACCCGCATATCGTTTGGGTATTACAAACGGATGATGGGAAGAAGCACTAAAAAGAGCAGCTGCAAAAGGTTGACGGAAAGAAGAAAGTTCATCTGCAAAAAACTGGAAAAACTCTTCGTCCCAGATAGCCCAGCGACCGTCAAAATCATCATCATTGTTATATTCTGTACGTCCGTAATAATCCTGAAAACCTGTAGCTCGCGAGAAAGCTTCAAAGCCCATTGAACCATTTTCGGCACCATGGAAAAAAGCAGTATAGTATCCCTTTTTACGTAACTCACCCCCAATACCGGATACTTTATTCATTGAAGCCGGTGTCAGAAAAAAGGGTTCTACAAACATAGGAATACCGGACAATACGGAAGGCATCCCATCAATACTTTTGTGCCCGTTGGCAAAAGAATATTCAAATGTGAGGCTCTCTGAAATCAATGAATCCAGGAACGGGGTATATCCCTTATAAGCTCCCCCATCCAAATCTTTATTTAAAGCACCAATGTATTCCTTTCCGAAGCTCTCCATGATAAATACCACCACATTCAGCGGACGGAACTGCACACTATCCGCCGGAGTATGGACAGGTGTATAAACGACCTCCATCGCAGCCTCATCTTTATAATAGGCAGGTACTACAAACGGCTTTTTACCAATAGTACGTATCATCGCAAAAGGAGTATTAAGCACCAGCCCTGTCTCAATGGGACGATTGACATATTGGTTGGCATTACTAACCGTAATAGGTCGCACAGCAGCTCCGATACCACCACGCATACCAAATATGCAAAAAGGTATGACAGCAACAAGACAAACCAACTGCATTCCATAATAACTCCACGGATTCAGATTCTCTGATTTTCCCAAAGGCTTTCTGTATAACTTAAACATACCATAAATCAACACAACAGCCAGCAAAGTCAGATACCAATGATTCAGCAACTCTACTCCGATAATGCCTGCTATATTATTCTCATTACTGAATTCATTGAAAACGGAAGCAGTGGTCCGGCGATTGGTAAACTGAAAATAGACCGTATCCATCAGATTCATAATCAGGGCAATACTATTAGTAAAGACAAAAACGCCTTTTGTCACTTGCTGATAGCGTTTATATTCTTTATAGTGTAATGGGAAAAACATCAGAAGAATGTACAAAGCATTGATATAAACAATAGCAGACGTATCAAAAACCAGCCCCCCTTTAAGTATTGTCATTAATTCAGCGCCTGTCAATTCTGAATAATAAGAGTAATTGACCCACAAAAAAACAAACCGACAAATCATAAAAAGAAGATAGGACAGCGCCAGATTACATAGTGCAGCAAGCACCACTCGTATATAAGGAAGGAAAGAAAGAGATCGTTTCATATTAATGTAATATCAAGTATAACAGCGACAAAATTAATATATTTAATTGGTTCTGCCATTAAAATACCCAAAAACACTTACCTTTGCAACCTATAAACCAGAAATTATAAAACGAATGAAAATAGCTTTTGATGCCAAAAGAGCAGCACAAAACCGCACAGGTCTCGGCAATTACAGCCGCTTTGTTATTGAAGGCTTAAGCCGTTACTACCCTGAAAACAAATACCTGTTGTACACTCCCAATGAACGAAAAGCAAAGTTATTGGGTAATTTGTCACAGCAAGAGAATTGTGTTGTCTGTTATCCAGATAAAGCGATCTGGAAAAATCTACCTTCATTGTGGCGTGTCAGCGGCATCAAAGGACAGCTGCAAAACGATCATCCGGCTATTTTCCACGGGCTTAGTAATGAACTCCCTTTAGGGATCGAACGGTTGAAAGAAATCAAAAGTATCGTTACGATTCATGACTTGATTTTCCTTCGCTATCCTAACTTTTACTCGTATATAGACCGTAACATATATACTTATAAATTTCGCCGGGCTTGCCAGATAGCCAGTAGTATTATCGCTGTAAGCGAATGTACCAAAAGAGACATTATACACTATTTTAATATTCCGGCAGAAAAAATAAAAGTTATTTATCAAGGATGTGATGAAAGTTTTCTCCACCCGGCAGACTCCGGTTTGAAAGAAGAAGCACGCAAACAATACGGGCTTCCGGAAAAATATCTTTTATATGTGGGAAGTATTGAAAGCCGCAAAAACCTGTTGTTAATAGCTAAGGCCCTTACAAAAGCTTCTTGTGACTTACCTTTGGTAGCGATAGGAAAACATACCCCTTATGCAGATACCGTTCTTCAGTATGCGCGGGAGAACGGACTGTCGAATCGGCTTCTAATGTTGCACAACGTTTCGTTCCGTTATTTCCCTGCTATCTACCAGATGGCCTCTCTATTTATCTATCCAAGTTTTTTTGAGGGATTCGGTATTCCCATTCTGGAAGCATTAAACAGTAAAATTCCTGTAATCGGAGCTACAGGTTCTTGCCTGGAAGAAGCAGGTGGAGACCATTCCATCTACATAAATCCCGAAAATGAACAGGAACTTGCTGATGCCATAGATCGAGTCATGGCAAATCCCACCTTACAACAGGAAATGGTTGAAAAAGGAACAGAGTATGCTGCTCGTTTCGGACAAGAGACATTAACCCGGCAAATGATGGAACATTACCTCTCGCTGTAAAATTATTATTTCTGATTTCTTCTCAGATATTCTTCGTAGGTTCTTTTCCACCGATTATGACTCCACAGCCAATACTGAGGAGCTCGCTGAATAGTCGCCTCCAGGCGCCGAGCATAATCAACCGTTATTTCATAATTCGGGAAGGATTTGGGTTGATCGGTCATCAGGATAAACTCTGCATGATAATACCCTCTTCTTACTCTTTGTACATCTATATACACTACTACAGCATCGGTTGCTTTAGCAATGCCTTCTGCACCAACAAAGAATGAGGACTTATGATTCAGAAAATCAGTCCACATATTCACAAAATTCCAGTTGGGAGACTGATCGGATATAAAGCCAATGATGAAACGTTTATTCTGCTGTTTATAACGTACCAATTGACGTAAAGCCATGAACATCTCTATATTAACTGCACGAAAACGACTTCGCATTCGCAGGAATAGCTGATCAAAAGCCGGACTTTCCAATCGGTGATAAATCTGTCCTACCACAAGGTCTTTATCAATATCTAAATGTAAAGGTAAAGAAGCCACCCACTCCCAATTACAATAGTGGCCCAGATAAGCGACACAATCTCTATCCTTTATAATTTCATTTATCTTTTCCACACCACCAAAAGTCATCCGCCTGCGTATCTGCTTTTCGCTCATAGAAAACAGCTTAATCGTTTCCACCATATAATCACAAAAATAATGATAGAATGCTTTCTCTATTCTTTGTATCTCCCCCAACTCCTTTTCAGGGAAAGATTCAATCAGATTTTTCCGAACAATCTTCCTGCGATAACGAACACAATAATAAAGTGGAAAATACAATAAGTCAGAGAATATATAGAGAAATCGCAACGGTAATAAAGAAGCAACAAACCAAAAGAAAAAAACAAAATAATATAAAACAGTTTTCATACTCTCACTTATTTTTATGCTTAAAAACCCAACGAAGTAATAAAAAATTTATTGGAACTGCAATAGCCAAAACTAAAACAGGAGCCAACACCTTTGAAATTCCTAAATACAAGAAAAGGTTCAGAAAAGACAAATGAATCAAATAGTTAACCAGATGGCTTCCTCCAAAACCCAAGGCCTTCCTGATAGAAGGTGAACTATGGAAAGTAAGATACGAAGTGAGAAAGAAATTACATATCAAGCTAATCAAATATCCCACTGTATAGGCAACATTTACATTAATCCTTGTTTGTAACAGATAATAAACCCCATAATGTAAACCCGAAGCTAATACCCCGACCACACAAAACCGAATAAATTCGTATCGCTTTTCTCTTGATTTCAACATTCCTTCCATTATCTTACCTTAGTCGTGCACAGTCTTCGCATCCGGATTCTCCGTATCTTCATTATTCAATAAAACAGATTCAATATTATAACGGGGTCTATCTTTCACCTCAATATATATTTTCCCAATATATTCGCCCACAACTCCAAGGCTAATCAAAATTACAGCTCCCACAAACCAGACTGAAAGCATCAGTGAAGTCCACCCCGGAACAACATGACCAATCCAGAGTGAATGTAAGATATAGACCAATACTCCCACAGTTATTAATAGAAACAGTAGTCCTGCCAGAAGGATCATTCTCACCGGTCTCACAGAAAAGGAGGTAATGCCGTCTATCGCGAAGTTCAGCATTTTACTAAAGGGATATTTAGATTCTCCTGCAAATCGCTCAACCCGGTCATAATATACAGAAGCCGTATTATAACCGATTAATGGCACAATGCCTCTAAGAAAAAGATTTCTTTCACGAAACTTACACAACTGTTCAATGGCTCTCTTGCTCATTAGACGATAGTCAGCATGATTATAAACCGACTTTATCCCCATAGCACGCATGAACTTATAAAAGCTTAAAGCTGTAAAACGTTTAAAGAAAGTATCAGAGGTTCTGCTTTTACGTACGCCATAAACGATATCAAATCCTTCTTTATATTTAATGACCATTTCTTCTATAACAGCAGTATCATCCTGCAAGTCGGCATCAATAGAAATGACTATATCGCAAAATCTTCCGGCAACAGTAAGCCCCGCCATTAATGCATTCTGATGTCCTACATTACTGGCTAAATTGACCCCACAAATAGATTTATTATTTGAATGAAGAGTTGAAATCAAAGACCATGTTCCATCTGTACTTCCATCATTTACGTAAAGAATAAAACTATTGGGCGTTATCAGTTTCCTGTTGACGAGCGCCTCCATCACCTTGGTCAAACGTTTGGTTGTTTCAACCAATACCGCTTCTTCTTTATAACAGGGAACAACAATGGCAAGTCTCATTTCTTCTTTACTTTTCCGGTTAATCAATCAACAGGCCTTCCACTTTACTTATTATCTGCTCTGGTTTAATATTTCTCATACAAGCATAATCCCCGCGAAAACAAGGTTTCTGCCCATATACCGAACAGGGACGGCAAGATAAATCAAGCTGTACTGTATTGATTGGCAACTGTTTCCAGCCCATAAAACCAGCGTAAGGATGAGTTGCTCCCCAAACGGAAACCACCGGAGTATTTACCAGCGAAGCCAAATGCATATTAGCCGAATCCATAGAAAGCATTACATCCAGGTGGCTCATCAGATTCAGCTCCGTATTCATATTTAATTTACCGATCATAGACGTCACAGATGGGTACTTTGACATCCATGAATCAAATACATTCTGTTCTCTCATTCCACCGCCAAACAGAAACACTTTAACATCCGGACGTTGAGCGAAATGGGCGACCACTTTCTCTTGTAATTCTATAGGATATATTTTTCCTTCATGCTTGGCAAAAGGAGCAATACCAATCCATTTTATCCCTTTCTCTTTGGCTCCGGTTACAGGTTCTATTAAAGAGAAATCTCCTTTTCCTTCGCCATAGACAGAAGTAAAATTCAACAAGACCGGGAAACCCAACTCCTCCAATACATCTGCATAGTGCCTGAAAGAGCTTTTCTGGTTCTCCAATACCTTGTTATGGCGCCGTACTAATTTCTTTTTCCCTTTTCGACCTTTATCAATAAATGCTACCGGAACTCCGGACATTCTAAACCTTAAACGGATATATTTCGTACGCAGCACATTATGAAAATCAGCCACATAGTCGAAATGAAGTTTTTTCAACTCCGAATAAAGTATATTCAATCCCCAGAATCCTTTGTGCTTACCGGTAAGATCTGCGCTTATAAAGTGTACATTGGATGGTAGACCTTGAAAAAGAGGCTGTAGCACCCCACGACTCAACACAGTAATTTCATGCTGAGGATACTGGGCTGCCAACGAATAGACTACCGGAATAGTCATGGCAACATCACCAAGTGCTGAGAATCGAATTATAAGAATACGGGCCATCGTTTATTTTTTAGCATAAAGTACCGGATTCAAAGCCGGATCATTATACATCTTCATCTGCTTATATACCTTCATGTATTTTCTGCCGGCCTCAATATCAGTCAACAATTGGTCAATAGCCGTTGACAGATCTTTCTGTTGTTCCAACAGAATAGAAAGTTTGGCCAGACATTGGTCATGATGTTCTTTCGTTGTATCCGTACGGTCTACTTCCTGCTGCATATGATAGATTTTCAAGGCAAGGATAGAGAGACGGTCAACAGCCCAAGCGGGACTTTCCGTATTAATCGTAGCGTTCGGCAGAGAAACTACATCTTTATATTTATCAAGGAAATAACTGTCAATCAATTCCACCAGATCCGTACGATCCTGATTGGACTTGTCAATTCTGCGTTTCAACTTCAATGCTTCTACCGGGTCAATCTGAGGATCACGGATTATATCTTCAAAATGCCATTGCACAGCATCAATCCAGTTCTTTAAATACAAATAATATTCAATCGATTTCAACTCGTATGGGTTATTCATCGGAGCATCCACACTATCTGTAATATGATAATCGCTGGTCGATTTCCCAAAAATGTCATTGCAAAGGTTACTAAATGTCATAATTATAATCATTTTAATGAATGTACAATAAGACAAAGCTAAAGAATTTTTCTCAGACGAACAATCCTTTCTTACTTTTAATTATACATCCATACTATAAACACGCATTATAGCTTCGTAAAACTTATCATAAGCCAGCTCTTTCTCAAAATATTTTTTAGCCTGATCGCCCAAACGATTACGCGTTTCAGCATCCAAGATCAATGATGACAAAGCCTGGGACAAAGCATCAACATCGCCTGGTGTCACTAACCATCCATTATTTCCATGCTTAATAAACTCTACTTGTGCCCCATTATCCGTTGTTATAATACATTTTCCCGCCTGCATAAATTCTATGGCAGTCAATCCGAAAGCCTCTTTACACAAAGAAGGGGCAACTCCGATATCAGCATCTGCAATAAGTGCACGCACTTTATCCGAGTGTCCCAGAAATGCAACTTTATCAGCCAGCCCCTCTGAAACCACAAGTGCCTTCAATCGCTCAATAAAGTCATCCTTGCCCTTACCTATGATTACTGAGAAGAAATTAAGATGGTGAAGTTTGCCTAATGCTGTAATCAACTGAAGTATCCCTTTCGCCGGAACGACCCTCCCGACAAAAACAATCAGCGGACACTCTTTAGGAATATGAAATCTCTCACGAAGGGTTTCTGACTTATCTATAGGTTCTATATAGGGAGGAATACTGTTATGAACAACAATACTGCGTTCTTTAGGGAAACCGGGAACTGAGCCCAAAAATGTTTGTTCACCGAGTCGTGATACAAACACAATACGATTTATATGCCGATAGGCCCAAAGATAGAGAGGATTATTTTTCCCTTTTTTAATAAGATGCCTCGTGAGAACTATTTTTGCTTTACTCCCGGAAATACGTTTGGCAAGGATAACAGTAAACATTTCTTTGAAGCAATGGATATGTATAATATCCGTAGGATGTTTTTTTAAATACTTGCTTAACCGGATAACCGAGTAAAAATCTATAATTCCTTTGAAAGGTAACTGGTAATACTCCCCATCGATTCCTGCAACTCTCTGAGCTATAACAGAGCTTTTCCGTGAGAAAAAGGTGACAGCATGCCTGTGATTCGTAGAAGCTACAGCCAAGTCATATATATATTGTTCACCTCCTCCCCAAACAGGAGATGCAAAAATCTGAATGATATTCATATTTATTTCTATCTTACAGCTTTATAGCGAGTCGTCTTTGCCATCAGGCAGTAGTTTTTTACCTATCAAGTCCCGACAAAGATACTATTTTTTTTGTATTTTTGCCAAAAATGAAAAATGATATGAAAATTATTATAGATGACAAGATTCCTTATATACAAGAGGCTATCAAAGAAATTGCAGAGGAAGTTGTTTATATACCAGGAAAAGACTTTACACCAAAACTCATACACGATGCTGACGCACTAATTATCCGCACAAGAACTCATTGTAACCGCGAACTGCTGGAAGGTAGCCAGGTTAAGTTTATTGCAACTGCAACCATCGGGTTCGATCACATTGATACAGAATACTGTCGTACAGCCGGCATTACCTGGGCCAATGCTCCCGGATGTAATTCTGCTTCTGTAGCACAATACATTGAATCCGTACTCTCGTTGCTGAAGATCACCAAAGGTAAAAATCTTAATGAAATGTGTATAGGCATTGTAGGAGTTGGAAATGTAGGAAGTAAAATAATTGAAGTAGCAAAGACACAAGGGATGCGCATATTGCTGAATGACCTTCCCAAAGAAGAACAAGAAGGGAATGCTGAATTTTGTTCTTTAGAACAAATAGCGCAAGAATGTGACATAATAACTTTCCACGTCCCTCTATACAAAAACGGAAAATACAAAACCTACCATTTGGCAAACGAATCATTCTTCCGTACTCTCAAACGCAAACCCATAATTATCAACACTTCCCGTGGAGAAGTTATTGAAACAAAAGCATTGCTGGAAGCCCTGCAAAAAGGAGTCATTTCTGAAGCAATCATTGATGTATGGGAAAATGAACCCAGTATTAATCTTGAGTTATTGAATAAAGTAATAATAGGAACCCCTCACATCGCAGGATATTCAGCAGATGGAAAAGCAAATGCAACACGGATGTCATTGGACGCTCTCTGCCGGCATTTCGATATAAAAGCCAACTATACCATCACGCCTATGCAACCCCAAAACACATTCATACAAGCTGCAACTTTAGAGGAAGCTTTACTAAAAATATACGATCCACGCCAAGATAGTAACCGATTAAAATCACATCCTGAACAGTTTGAACAACTTCGGGGAGACTATCCTCTAAGAAGAGAAAAAGAGGCGTATATTATATCAGTTGAAGTGCCGGAATAAAATACGTATTTAACTTGGTGTTAATTAGTATACTTTATAGGTAAAAAGTACGTACTTTTACAGGTATAAAGTACGTACTTCTGTAAACATCAAAATGGTAGTTAAGACACTATGTTAATAAAGTTATAGGATTATGATGTTATAGGGCACAGAATAATTATATAATTGATTTTAAAACAACTATTCACCACATTTTATAAATTTGGAAATTACAATTTATTTATCTTTTAAATATCATGAAAAAACTTTTTTTACTTGCTTTTCTCCTTCTGAGCACTCTATCTGCAAACAGTAAGAAAGCCGGAGAATTTACTGTTTTACAATGGAATGTCTGGCAAGAAGGAACATCTGTACCAGGGGGTTACGACGCTATCATTAATGAAATTGTCCGTTTAAAACCAGACTTTGTCACCTTTAGCGAGGTCAGAAACTATAACAAAAGCAATTTTAGTGCCCGCATTCTGTCTTCCTTGCGAGAAAAGGGATTGACTTACTACTCTTTTTATAGCTATGACACCGGCTTATTGAGTAAACATCCCATCACAGATTCTCTGACAGTTTTTCCCGAGAATGGAGATCATGGTAGTATCTACCGACTATTGGCCACCGTCAACGGACGCAAGGTAGCCGTATACACAGCCCACCTTGATTATCTGGATTGTGCATACTACAATGTACGCGGATATGACGGTTCTACCTGGAAAGAAATTCCCAAACCTCAAACAGTGGAAGAAGTATTGAAAGTAAATACAGATTCGCAACGTGATGATGCCATCAAGCTATTCATTGACCAAGCCCATAAGGATATGACCAACGGATATAGCATTATTTTAGGAGGAGATTTCAATGAGCCCTCTCATCGTGACTGGTTGGAAACGAACAAGGATATGTACGACCATAATGGCATGGTTATCCCCTGGACAGTAACCACTCTACTTGAAGAGGCCGGATTCATTGACAGCTATCGTGAAATTTATCCTAATCCGCTTACACACCCCGGATTTACTTATCCTTCGGACAATCTGTTAATAGCCCCCGAAAAGCTAACCTGGGCACCGAAAGCAGACGAACGTGACCGGATCGACTTCATTTTTTATCAAGGGAAAGGGCTACAAGCAGAAAAAGCAATTATATTCGGCCCTAAAAGTTCCATTGTACGAAGTCAAAGAGTAAAGGAAACATCCAAAGATAAATTCCTCCTTCCTAAAGGAGTATGGCCTACCGACCACAAAGGATTACTGGTCACATTCCGTTTCACGGAATAAACAGATAAACACCTGATAATGAGCGCTTATAAAAGTGTATTTTTTTTTTGTGATACAAGAGTGTACACTTTTATATAACAACAGGAATGTACACTTTTGCTATACAAGAGTGTACATTCTTATAATTCTTATTGAATCATAGCTGCCCAACCTCCGTTACGCACCATCTTAATCTTAAATGTATCACCCGATTTCACCTGACAATCCTTCTTTCTATAATCCATTGCCTGACGTCCGGCATTAATACCATCCTCAAAATAGGTCATCTGATAATTTTTGCCGGGGTTCAGAAAATCAAGAGAGATTTCGAATTCCCGTTCTTTTTGTTTATTATTTGTGATACCGCCTATAAACCACTGATTACCTTTACGTTTAGCTACGATTACATACTCTCCCGCATCAGCAGCCAATGCTTTAGTCTCATCCCATACTACCGGTACTTTAGTAATAAACTCCGTACAGTCCGGATTTCTATAATAAAGGGTAGGATTATCAGCTAACATCTGTATACCACTTTCAAATACAACAAACAATGCCAACTGATAAGCACGGGTACCAATGCTGGCCGAATTAGGACGTCTGGACTGATAAACTTCCGGTTGCATGCTGATCATTGCCCCCGGGGTATAGTCCATTGGGCCTACTGCATTACGCATAAAAGGTAAAAACAGACTATTGTCAGGATAGCATCCTCCCATTTGTTCCATACCACGTACTCCTTCATAAGAAAGCAGGTTCGGATACAGCTTCTCCAATCCGGCCGGTTTGAACGAACCATGCATATCTACAAACAGATGGTGTTTGGCTGCTTCTTTAGCAACACGTTCATAATAGTCCACCATCCACTGGTCACTACGATCCATAAAGTCAATTTTCAATCCTGCCACTCCCCAGTCTGCAAAGGTTTTAAATGAATCAAAGTTATTTTCTACAGCCAGCCATGTCAACCAAAGTGCAACGCCAACTCCCTTCTCTTTACCATAACGGATAATTTCATGTACATTTACTTCCGGATTCGGTGTATAAGGATTACGGGTACTCATAGCCCAACCTTCGTCCATTATAATATAAGGTATACCATATTTAGCTGCAAAATCAATATAATACTTATAAGTATCCAGATTAAAACCAGCTTTAAAGTTCACATCCGGCCCGTAAGGGGAAGCAGCATTCCACCATTCCCAACTGGCCTGCCCCGGTTTTATCCATGAGACATCATCCAAACGACATTTGGAAGCTAACTTGTCTGTCATAGTCTGCTCTAACAATTCAGTATCCTCCTTTGAAATAAAGAAATATCGCCAGGGGAAACTGCGGTTTCCTTTTGTTTTTGCAATATAGTCTGCCTCTTTTAGAATCTTCAGACTGCGGTCTCCGTCTTCACCAAACTCCAGAGGTACCCGTGGAAACACACCATGAATGCGTTCTTCAGCACCATTCCCTTTCAAAAACAGACAAGGATAATCTACCAGATCTGTCTCCGATATCAATATCTTATATTTCTTCCCGGTATCCATCAGAACCGGAAGATTAGACATTTTATCTTCAACTTTCCATTGAGAAGCAACAACATGACTATAGGGTTCCTCATAAGCAGTTTTAAAACCACCCGGCTGTTGCAAATGAGTCAGATAATCTCCAGCCAGACCGATAGAGAAATCTTCGTTCAGCACCTCTATTGCTTCTTTTTTATCAGTAACAAAACGATAAGCCACTGCATCATTATATACCCTGAACTCAACAGAATATCCTCCCTTGAATTTCAGACTCTCCCCATTATAATGGTTACGTATAGAAGAAAATTTCAGGGGAATAACCGGAGCTACCATTTCATCTGCCGAGAGTTTCTTTTTACCAACCAACTTCGGATTCTCTCCCAAAACCTGCCCTCTTAAAGTCATTCCCAACCGGCAATCCTTTAATAAAGTTTCATCATCATAGGATACGTTGTATACAATCTGCCCATTCAGGTTAATATCCACCTTCATTTTTCCGTCCGGTGATTTTATCTCAATATCTCGGGCATGAGCTGTAACCGCTCCCATACATAAAACGGCAATTAATACTCCGTATAGCTTTCGGCTATTTATAATACAGTTTAGCAAAATCATAAAAGTTATATTTATATATTAGTTTTAGCAATCTTTTTACATTACGCAAATCTTCTTCCGGCAAGAGGTCTGACCATCAAAAATATCTACCAGATAGAATCCTGAAGGCAAATGAATATACTCCCGGTCTGCCATCATCTGAATACGATCGAGCAAACATCCACCCACTGTATAAACTTGTATGAGGAGCGGAGTCACTTCCTTGTTTACAATCACCATACTTCCTTTTTCTGTAAAGATGGAAAAATTTATATCCGCCCCGCCTATTTGTTCCTGTAAACCGGTTACAGGATTCTTTGCAAACAATTGCCAACGGGATAGCTCAAAGTTCTGGCTTCCGTTAACAGACTTCAGCACAAGCCGATAATACTGATAAGCATTCTCCTTATTGGATATACTTTCCGGATTCTGATTGTCTACCGGTATTTTTCCTTCCCGTTGTAATTCGTCCAGCAATTCAAACAACATGGTTCCACTCAAATGTGTAGAAGCATCATACCGTTTTCCTTCGTCCGTAGAAGATGAAAGTACTCTTTCGGGACGTTCTCTCCAGTTATTCTTAAATATAATTTCCGGTTTCAAAGTAGCAGCATCCCACAGTCCTTTTGCATTTTCAAGCATATACTGCGTATAGTGTTGTTCACGCACAGAATCTAACTTACCCGACAAAATCCATTGTGAGAGATAGCGCATAAGAATACCTTTAAACAGTCCGCCATCGCCCTGTCCTTCACCATTATCCAAAATACCGTCCGGGGAAAACTTAGTCCAGTCATTCACAATGTAATCCCCTGTACGAATGGCTGCATCACGATATTTCTGCTCTCCGGTAATTTTATACAATTCCAGACAAGCCCCCATCCATGTACCTTGATTATAAGTAAATGACCACCCCAAATTATCATTCAAATACGCATCTTTTACAATTCCGTTGTCAAATAACAGATGAGAGTTTGTCCATTCCCATATCTTTTTTGCCCAGTCCAGATATTCTTCGTCCTGTGTCAGGTTGTAGAGTCGTGCAGCCAGAATAGCAGCAGGCGCATTGGAACAGGCATTTTTTGATTCCGGCGAAGCATCATTCCATTGTATTCCTCCTCCATGCTTATCATTCCAGCCTACTTTTATCCAATCCCAAAGTTGAATGGCTCCGGTCTTCCAACGTTGCTCCAACTCATCTCCCCAAACAGCATCTGCTCTCAGGCAAGCCAATCCCATCCATTCCATATCATCAAAAAAGCCATTCCACAAAGAACTTTTACCATATGTTTTCTTACCATATGAAAGCATCGCATTGTATACTCTTATAGCATTTTTACGGTACGTATTATCTCCAGTGCGTTGGTATGCATCTACGAATACATCGATCACATGTGCCATCCACCAGTAGTTGAATCCGTTATTTGACAGGGTGGAGTTCGGATGCCATCCATGTATCAGATAATATCCCGACCCATAGGTTTTCCAGAAAAGTTCCAGCATACTTTGCTGAGCCATGTCGGCTGCCACTCCCCAATCATATTTCTCACGGTCTTTTCCCAATTCATATATCTGCATATTGTTGATAGCCTGCAGGTATACATTACTACGAGAATCAAGCACCTTCCAGTTTTCACGATCATTGGACCCTAATAATTCCCAACTTCTCGGGCTGGAAGCTATGTTATTGGCAGACATCACAGAGTAACCTTCTATCTTTTGCGGAGTATCCAAAGCATATTCTATCCAGCATGACTGAACACCATTTTGTCTGAAAACCTCAGTAGTTTTATCACTCAACAGATTTTTCAGTGAAGAATTATCGGCATACTGTCCGGTTAAGTTATCGGCTTCTGTTATTAAGTTATCGAAATCAGGTTTCGGATAGCCCAGCAATTGCCATTCTGCAATTTCCAACATTGTACCCGAAACTATTTCCTCAATACTAAGCCTGAAATATTTATACGCATTTGTGCCATTGGTTTTACTAACAAGGGCTTCCCGAGGCTTTGTCGTGACTCCCACTCCTGAAAGAATACGCTTCCAGGTTTCTCCGTCATTGGAACCTTCTACCTTGAAGCTTTTCGGAGCGGTAGCCTGCTTGTCCGAAAGAAGCAATAAGTTAGCTGTCACAACCATTGGCCGGGTTGCTTCATACACAATCCAGTTTTTTCCGGTAAACGGAACCGAATATACCGTACTGTCATTTTTATCACTCAGTAGTTCCAGTGTCTCCATCTGATCGGATCGTAAATTTCCCCCTTCATCAAGCAGACTATAACTTTGAAATGTCTGTTGAGCAGATAAGAGTGAAGCAAACATACCCATGCAAACTCCTCCCAGTATTCTAACCATAATCTGTGTTGTTCTCATTATTTTTCTTGTGCTATTATTTTTTGACTATATGATTCTTTCCCTGTATATACATTAACAATATAAGTTCTTCCGGGAGCAAGTGTTTCCGTCAGTCTCCCGTCATGAATATTCCAATGCTGTAATACTTGTCCTTCAACGGAATATAACGTACAGACAGCCTCCTTACTCGCGGTAATTACCTGAAGAGTACATCCTTCTATACGTATTTGAACATCCTTCTCCTGAGCAACGCGTTCATTTCCTACAATACAATTATCAACCACTCTTTTCAAAGTAATACGATCCATATTGGGCATCAACGCAGACGCATTTCCTATTTCAATCTTATTTTTCCCGCTTTCCAATTGTGTCAAGACAGTTGTAAAAGACAAATGTTTGCCTTCCAGGCCACCCGAAGACGGGAAATGATAATAAATCTCCTCTCCACCATTCACCTTGAGATAAGCATCTTTTTCCTTATCGGTCATATAAAAGAAAGTCAGAGCGTATTCACCGCCCTCCTCTACTTCCACATCACTATAGTTTAATTTATTGCTCCTTCCTAAAGCCGACACATATGCCCCACCGGAACAGACTGCATCCTGTTCCTTCTTAGCAAAAGTAGCTGCATCTTCCGCTTCCAATGTTTTCTGCCACGGTTTGGGTAAACAGTCGGACACGGACAGTCGGACACTTGCACCACCAGATGCCAATAACGGAAGTGTAAGGGTTGTATTTTTACCTACATTGGGCTGATAGTCAAAAGCAATTTCAGCTTTACACCCGCCATCCTTATAAATATAGGCATAGTATGTTTTTGTTTCATCCAAAAAGTCCAGCGGTATCGACAACGTACGTGCCTGGTTGCAAATAGAAGACACATACCAGTCATCACCTTTACGGCGAGCCAGCGTAACATAAGACTCCGGTTCGGTTTCCAAACATTTGACATCATCCCAGGCAGCCGGAATATCTTTAAGATAAGATTCTGCTATATTGTACCTATAACTCAACGGATTATCTACATAACATTGAATTCCCGATTCATAGAGACTTAAAAGTGCCAATTGATGAGACCAGGAAGTGTATTGGCTTACTGCTCCCCATTTTGTTCCAAACTCGCCCGGTGTATAGTCCATAGGTCCTATTACATTACGTGTCATCGCCAACATAACATTATGTGATGGTTGCAGCATTACCCTGTTTCCTAAATACATTTCGCCACCATATACGGCTTCCGAAGTCAATACATTAGGCCATGTTCTACGGGTTCCCGACGGACGGGTACACCCGTGCCAATTAACTAAAAGTTCCAAATCCGCAGCTGCTTCCTGTACAATATCATATTGCTTCATCACTTTTTGTACATCTCCGTCCCAAAAGTCAATCTTTGCACCTTTTACTCCCCAGCTTTTCCATTCGCTCAAAATCCGATTTATTTGCTCTTTATTGCTTGCAAATCTATTCTGATGACTCCACAGAAGCACACCTACCGATTTACCGGCGGCATATTCAACCAATCGTTTCACATCCGAAGAGCCATTCCAACCATCACGTACACTGTCCCAACCATCATCCAATATGAAATACTCCCACCCCATAGAGGCTGCCATATCCACATATTTCACTGCAATATCCCAACTTATTACATTTTCGGCATCTTCGCCTCCCCAATTCCAGGAAGCTCGCCCGGGGCGTACCCATGACCAATCCCGCTGATCGGCATCAACATTCAAATGCTCCACCATCGAGGATTCTATTATTTGATTCAAAGTGCCTAGCATTACTACGCGCCAAGGCGATTCAAAGGGACACTTCACTAACACCGTCCCCTCCGGTTTATAATAATAACAACCTGTCGCCTCGGCAGGCATTAGCCTGCTTGTAGCATAGCTACCTGTATTTGCAGCCTCTGTCAATAGTAAATAACAAGAACCGTTAGTCTCCACTAAGACCGGAGATCCTTGTCCTTCTGCAGATTGTTCCAGGGTCATCGCCCAGTTTTTTCGGTTGTACGTTGTTTCGTAATTAGCATTATACTTTTGCGACCAGGCTATTTTAAAATCATTTACAGCAATTTCGCTCAATTCCTGTCTCAAAGAGCCCGACTCTTTTCCGTCAACCTGATATCTATATGCAAATCCCTCATTGAAAACTCTAAATACTATTTTTATACTACTTCCCAACAATGTGGTAAAAGCCACTTCTTGCTCATTACACCGATTATGATATTCACTCATTTTTCCGGAAGGAAGTGTATAAGTCTCATCTATCTCTCTACTTACCTTATCGACATACTCCAATTTTGTAAAATTAGTAAACGAAAACGAAATTCCAAGTTTGGAGTCCGACACTACGAGCTGTTCGTCTTTATATACCCGATAAAATATATTTTCATCCTTTTGCATCAATTCTACACGAATAGAAGTATCGGGCGAATAAATGGTCGATATAATAGTAGCACTGTTTTGTGCAATACAAACAAATGGTTGTGTCAGAAAGAAACTAATCCACACGCCCAGGATCATTAATAATCTTCGATTGTTCAAATTCATGGTATTATGTATGCAAATAAAATGAAAACAGGAAACCATTGTATGTTTTTCAGGAAAACATCACGGTTTCCTGTTATTTAAAAAATTAACGAGTTAAAACTTTAGTAGCTACTCCATCTACAGTTACGATATAAAATCCGGCAGATACAGGCACTTCAACAGTACCGTCAACTATGCCTTCTTTTACTTTTTGTCCGCTCAAACCATAAATACAGTAAACAACTCTTTGGTCGGCAGAAATAATAACCTTGTTATCTACAGAATAAACCTGTGCCGAAACCTTATCGGTATAGATATCTTTCACACCGGTAATTATATCTATAGGTTGTTTTTCATTAAACAACTGCCATGCTGTAAGTTGCGTATTGTCACGGCTTCCGTTGTTTGCAGTAATTTCCAGTTTGTATACTGCACATTCTTTTGGTTCTGCAATGTTATAAACCAAAGTAGAAGAGGATGTCGGGAATTTTATATCCTTGCGGCTATCAAGTACTATCCATGCTCCATTCATGTAACCATACAATGTCCAGTCTTTCGGATCACGTGACTGTAACTCCCAGGGGACAGTCAAAGAATAACTCCTTGCTGTTTCTGCAGTTTCTAATCTATATTGAAAGAAAATCGGAGTCTTTTCGGTCGGAGACTTAACCTGGTCTGCAGTGAATTTTGTACTCAGCTTTCCATCAACGATATACTGGAATCTTTCACCATGTTCCTTATCAAAATCCCAGCCATCTTCCGAAGCCTCCAAACCGCTATCATCGCCCTTAAACATATCACTCGGCAAGGGGCGTTCTGCACTTACGCAAGGCGAACCAAACAACTGCCATTCTGCAATATTCAGGTTTTCGTCTCCTTTTGCTACAAGACGGAAGTATTGATATGCAACCGGTTCATTCTGATTAAACTCAACTTTATGCTGTTCGTAAACACCCTCTTTGGCAACACCAATGCTACCTAACTCTGTCCAATCACCTTGTCCATCAACCGAACCTTCCACTTTCCAGTTCGTCATATCACCGGAACTGGCAATCGCATATCCGGTCAGCATGAGAGGATAAGGCATTTTTGCCATAAATGTAGCTTCCTTTACATCCAATTCAAGTGATGTGCGTTCATCATTATCCAATAGTGCTATCATCTTACCTTCAGCTACAGTCACATCGGAAGACATTTCAGCCATATCTGTATAGTCGAAAGAATAGGCTACCTTTTCATACCCCGGATCAGAGATAGTAGCATCCACTTTTACTATTGTCATCTTGTCCATATTAGGGGAGTCACTATGTTCGGAAGTGGCTCCGCTATATGAATTCAGCATGACTGTATTTTCTCCCTTTTCCAGATAGAGTAATACAACTTTCTTATAGATTGTCGGTCTGCTTGGATCATCCGACTCTTCTCTTCCCCATGTAGGAGTTTTTTCACTGAATTCCAGATATTGCTTCGGTTGAGCATTCACTTTTACATAAATCCAACGCGTCTGCATAGTAGTATAATCAATATAAAGCGCATAAGCTCCCGTTTCGGGTACGGTCACTTTATAAATTGCACGCCCGGTGCTCCCCAAGGTTACGCCGGCTGTTCCGCTATAATGATCGTTGTGCTCTGTCATCAACTTAGCAGAACCCGAAAGTGCATTACTACTTTCCATTTCAATCTCAATCGGTTCCATTTCTTCCGGAGTTTCTTTCAGTTCCGCAGTAGAAGGAGTGACTGTGATTTTATCTATATTAGGAGCAAAAGACAGATACTTACCTTCACTTTCGGAATATCCGTCAAAAGCTTTAATTACCAAATCATTATCCCCAACCTCTGGTATGTACACCGAAATAGTCTTAGTCACTACTCCCGGACGCTCTACTTCATTTCCATCTTCATCTTTTACGATACCGGGCGCACCATTCCAATTGCCTGTTGTCTCGGTACAATCTACCACTATCGGATTACGGTCGGCGATCTTCACTAACAAGTAACGCTCCTGCATAGAGACATAAGAAATAGACAAGTCGTACATGCCCGGTGCAGGAACATCTGTAATACTATAACCTAACTCTGAATCTTTCCCGACAGATAACTCATCTACAAACTTACCACCAGATACAACATTGCCGTCGGCAGTTGCGTCTGTAACTCTTACATAACTGCTTGCAGAAAAATCTTCTGCTTCACGTTCCCACTTCCAGGATTCCTGTGCGCTTACCATTACTGGCAGAGCAAGCATACCCAACATAAGGATTGCACTTTTGAAAGACGGTTTAAGAGTAATTCTCTTTTCCATACTAATTAGATTTTAAATTAAACAATATTCTTTTTATTCACTCGAATGCCGAGCGGTTGTTGCAAATATAGGGAGCTGCACAAATATCTATAGTATGTATTTACGACAGATTAGCACAGAAGTACGTAGAATAGCCATCTGACGATTCTTTGTCTCGAATGCAGACTCTCCCACGACATAGAAACGGACACAAAGTCTACTCGACTGATATATTCTATTCTCCCTTATCTTCTTAAACATTCGAATACAGAATAATTGTAACAAGAAGATGAGGGAGATAAAAATAAACCGGACATACACGAAGCTATTCGTTTACCGTTACACTATGCGTATATTGCTTGATAGACGGTTGCATATTCAATTCAATAGTCAAATTCTGATTATTATGAGACTTTTTATTAAAACGATAGCAATAATTGGATGAATCATCCACTTCATAAGCATAAAAATAATCTACTGCCGAACTGGCACTTTGTTCAAGTGAGGTCTCTTTTGAATATCCCCAATAGACATAGGTGGAAACACCTTCTGCGTCTGTTTCCTGTATCCGGAATTTATACTTATAGTTATTACTTACAGCAGCGAAGGCAGCAGTTACTGTCCATATCGGCTGAGCCGCACTTTTCAGTTGCATTGTACCCAATACTTCTTTGGTACCATCATACCACACTTCTACTTTTGAGATCTTTGTCATAGAAGCACTTGCCTGATTAAAATCAACCCGGATACGATGTATGCAATCCTTCTCCAAGGGCTGGGTAGAAACCTCTGTCCCTTCAACCAGGCTGGAAGCATTAATCGCGAAGCGACGATACGTTTTATCGGCAAGTTTTTCCACAAAATACAAGCTACCTTCTTTTAACGAAGTGAATATCTCAAAAATTCCACTTCCATTTCCTGTTGCCACCATCTTCATAGGAATCACTTTTGTATAATCATCGCCGGCAGCAGTTGCTGTTCCCATCAGATATAGTTCGGACGGATTATACGCATATCCCAAAGGACGAGTAATCACAATCTTCCCGCTATTGCTACTTTCAATTGCATTAATACCATTGGAAGCCCTTACTTTCCAGTAAATAGTCCCCGTAGTAGATTGCCCGATACCTGCTTTTTCTGCAATCTGATTTAATTCATCATTGGTCAATTCCATAAAATTCTCAGATCCGATGCTTTTAGTTTCTACAGTATAGAATACCTGTGAAAAGTCTTCTGCACTGGAGAACTGAATTTTATAAAAAACCATCGAATAATTGCCTGCATGAGATTTTTCCCATTTCAGTTTCTGCAACTCTTCCTTATTTTCAGAAGTCACCGTAACGTTCATAGGAACTCCTTCAACTGAAAATGCTGATAAGGTTGTTTCCGAATTATCATCCCAATCAAAGTTTGAACAAGAACTCAGAGTCAGAATCAGTCCCAGCACATATTGAATATATTTCATAGTCTTCATATCTTTCACTATTAAAATTTAAATTATTCTTCCATATCCGACGAGCTTATACTGCTCCATTCCGGATTTTGCACCAATTTGTTTGCTTTATAAATATCACTTAGCGGAACAGGCCATAAGAGATTATGCTCCGGGAATGTTCTTGTTTCAAACAGGGTACGTTTATAGAATGCTGATTTCCCAGCAGGATCATTCACATTCATACCATACTTCGGACCATTAAAATATTGATGAGCAACGCCCCAACGTATACAGTCAAAGTAACGCGCTTCCTCAAAACCTAATTCCACTCTTCTTTCACGACGAATAACTTCACGCATCTCTTCCTGAGTAGACGGAACAGCAAGCCCTTGCTCACCATATCCCGGAATACCGGCACGTTTTCGAATATCATTTAGGTATTTCAAAACAGTACTTTTATTTTTATCAAAATTAGCTTCATTCAATGCTTCAGCATAATTCAGATAAAATTCTCCTAAACGGAACAGGATAGCTGCATGCTCAATCTTCTGGTCGGTTTCAATATTACTATTGGGATTCACAAGTTTACGACACAGATAACCTGTCTGTGAATAATTTCGGGTTTCTTTATCTGTACGCCCGGTATTTCCACCATACCAGAACTGAACCTGGGTTTGATTGAATTTAGACATCCATTTAGAGTTATCAAAGCAAACCGACACATAAAAACGCGGTTCTCTGCCTGCATACATTTTATAAGTACCCGGCATTGTGTATCCATCATCACCGGTAGAGGTGGTAAAGCCCTCTTCCACATAGCCGGACTTCTGATTAATAACAGGACTTCCATCGGCATTATAACCCAGAATCGGAGACTCACCATTCTTCATAAAATAAGCATCTACCATTTCCTGTGTAACACCCCATCCGGACCATCCTTTTACAAAACGAGGCGAGCAAGCCAGATCCATTTCCCAAAAGCCTCCGGCAGGTTTAGCCCAGATAATTTCTGAATTCCAATCTACAATGAAAATATTCTGATAAGATTCATAAGGATCGGCAGAAGGAGCTTTATACAAAGCAAAATCTGTATACTTAAACACTTCTTCCGTTGCCTGAACTGCCGCTTCCCAACGTTCTGTAGCACC
This sequence comes from Bacteroides sp. K03, assembly GCF_019734355.1. Classification (NCBI taxonomy): domain Bacteria; kingdom Pseudomonadati; phylum Bacteroidota; class Bacteroidia; order Bacteroidales; family Bacteroidaceae; genus Bacteroides; species Bacteroides sp. K03. The sequence goes on along the minus strand of NZ_JAASHC010000022.1, from coordinate 67,136 downwards.
TTCATTGGTGTAGTCCATCATGTAAGAGCCATCTATATTCTTAAAGCTCTTGAACAATGGAGTTGTTTTGTCACGATTGTAAAGATCACTGGCGGCATACAATAAGACTCTTGCTTTAATAGCCTTACAAGCCACTTCTGTAATTCGTCCGTAATCATTTTTGTTCAAATACCTGGGATCTCTGCTATCTGTGATGTTCACATCGAGCAGGCAGTGACCATCAATCACACCATCCAACTCTGATGTTACATAATTGAAACACTGGCTGATACTGCTACGAGCGATGTTCATTTCTTCAACTGACGCATCTCCTTCTACCAAATCATCTGACAGAATAACCACCGGACCATACTGCCGGATCAGACAGAAATAAAACCAGGCTCTCAATCCACGGGCTTCTGCCTTATATTGTGCAATTTCTGTTGGTTTCAACTCAATGTTCTGGTCCACATGATTCATAAAATAAGTAGCGGCACGGATACCGGCATAATAATGTGACCATAGGTTGCCATAAAACAAGCTTTCCTTATCGGGAGCCAGTAACCCAAGATTTATTTTAGAAATTTCATAATCTGTGTAAGTCACATCTATTTCATCTGATACACCAGCCCAGATCGTTTCATTACTCCAGTTATAAGGAGGCCGGATATAAGAGTAAACATTAGCAAGAAACTCCAACGTACTTTGTCTGCGTTGAAACACTTTCTCCATCGTGTCAAGATTATCCGGTTCGTTGTCAAAAAAATCACTGCAAGATGAACACGGAATAGCCATCAAAAGGCAAACTATAATTCTATTAATATATTTTTTCATAATGCTTTTCTTGTTTTAGAATGAGAAGTTTAATCCTATATTGCACGACTTCGTATTCGGGTATTTAGTTCCGTCACATGCACCTAATTCTACATCCCACATATCAAACTTTGTAAAAGTGAGCAAATTATATCCTTGTATATAAAGTCTCAAATTATAAAGTCCCCACTTCTTTGTAATCTCTGATGGAATAGTATAACTAAAATCCAACGTCTTCAAACGCAGATAAGAGCCATCATGTAACCAGAATGTACTTTCCGAATAATTCTCGGCATTAGCAGACATACCATAATCCAGTCTCGGCCACTTTGCATTCTGGCTTGGGTTCTCCGGAGTCCAGCGATCTACTATATTAGCATATAAGTTTCCTCTTGCCGCAGCATCCGAGAAGGGTTTTAGAGCAGAAGCACTCAAAGAAAGATCGCATTTGGCTACTCCCTGGAAGAAGGCTCCTAACGTAAAGTTTTTATAAGTAACCGTTGCACCCAACCCGTAAACGATCTGTGGCACCTCCGGATTACCAATGTATTTCTTATCGTAGGCATCAATCACTCCATCATCGTTCAAATCACGATACTTCAAGTCACCCGCCTGTACATTAACTCCTCTGAGCTTAGGTACTTTAGGATCAGTAATGTCTTCGGAAGTATAGAAGCCATCACAAACATATCCGAATTTAGTATTCAGGGAAGATCCACGGGAATTTAACCACGAATATGGTTTTATCGGGGTATCGTCTTCAATAATCTCATTCTGATTGTAAGAGAAGGTTCCTCTGAACATAAGACCGACTTTCCCAATCTGTTTTGATAAATCAGTTGTTACTTCAAACCCCTTATTCTCTACCGTTCCTAAGTTTCCAAAAGGAAGTGTAGTAATACCAATATAATTCGGGATACCCTGACGTCTCAGGAATATATTCTCACGGCGTTCTTTAAAGAAATCAACCGCAAAAGTCAAATCATTATTCCACAAATTGAAATCAACACCAAGATTCATTTTGGTAGAAGTTTCCCAGGATACATCTACGCCCATACGCCCCACGGTAACGCCACTATAACCATTCTGCCGCTGATCACCAAAAGTGTATCCACTTCCATTGCCTACCGTAGACAGGTAAACAAAACGTTCATCGCTTTCTCCTCTGCCCTTTGTATCAAGTTGGCTGTTACCGGCTTGTCCCCATGAAAAACGGAGTTTCAGGAAATTGATATAGTCTGATACCGGCTGAAAGAATTTCTCATTGGAAGGTACCCATGCCAGTCCGAAAGAAGGGAAGAATCCGAAACGCTTTTTAGGTGTGAAATTCTCTGCACCGTTGTATCCGAAATTACCTTCAAAGAAATAGCGGTCATCATAAGAATAAGTAGCACGGCCTGCAATACCTAAATTCCGGAACGGCATTGAATGCATCAATGTACCAGCAGTAACGTTAGAGTAGTCCGTCATATTATACAAAAACAAACCACTCACCCGATGTTTTTGAGCAAATGTCTGATCATAATTCAAAGCTGCTTCAAGATAGTATTGACGATGTCCCCATTGTTGCTTGTTAAATCCCCAGCTATCAGTACCTTTCATCTTATCTGTACGTTCCAGAATCAATTGTCCGTTATCATCGCGTCCGGTAGCTTTATAAGTTATAGGGTTGGTACCTGTACGCTGAATATCATTTCTCATATAAAAGTCATAAGCAACCAAGGCACGCGCACTTAAACCTGGCAAGAAGAAGTCCAGGTTTTGTTTCACACGCAAATCTGCCCGGGTTTCACTTGTGTTCCGTTTATTACTACCCATACGGTAAACCATAGCATAAGGATTCGTAACCTCTCCTCCATTATCAATATAAGGAATGGCATAGTTATCATAACTTACCGGAAACATCACCGGATAAGCCCGCATTATCATTTTGAACACATCTTCTGCCTTATAATAAGGAGTGTTGTAATCAGAAATCTCTCCTTTTATACCCAAGTCCACCTCTGTAGACTTAGTCACCTGCATGGTTAAATTAGAAACGAAATTTATACGGTTAAAATTCATACTTCCGTCATACTTTTCGTCTTTTCTCTCTTCATACAGCCCGCCCTCATTATAATAGCCCAAACTAACATAGTACTGAGCAAATTCCGAACCACCGTTAGCACTGATGTTAGCACGTTGATTATAACCATGATCTTTGAAAATCTCTTTCATCCAGTTTACATTCGGATAAAGTAGCGGATCCTCCTGATTATAGGTTTTATTAATGACATCTTGCGAATAAACAGGCGTTCCACCTTTATTCACCGATGCTTCATTGGCCATCTGCATATAAGTAATACCATCTGCCAGATCAGGGATCTTTGTGAAACTGGTCACACCGGCATTATATTCTACTTTTATCTTCGGCTTTCCCTTAACGCCTTTTTTGGTCTCTATCAAAATAACGCCATTAGCACCTTTCACACCATAAACAGCAGTTGCCGATGCGTCTTTCAATACCTGAAATGATTCAATATCTTCCGGATCAATATTAGAATAAGAGCGCTCTACACCATCTACCAGAACAAGCGGAGTAGTATTTGTAGTAGTAGAAACACCCCGAATCCAAATTTGTGTATTATCATCATTTCCGGCTTCACCACTCCGCTGCATCCCAATTACACCCGCAACACGACCTGCTAACACAGAATTAAGAGTAGCTACCGGTTGTTTCAAATCTTCTACAAATTTCACACCGGACTGTGCACCAATTGTCGAGATTTTACGTTGCGAGCCATAGCCAACAGCCACAACCTCATCCAACATCATAGCATCTTCAACCAATGTGACATCTATACTTGCACGATTATTGATTTTTACCTCCTGAGGTTTATATCCTACAAAGCTAAATACCAATGTAGCATTTCCAGGAGCATTCAATACAAAGTTTCCATCCATATCTGTTATTGTTCCGGAAGTCGTACCTTTCACTAATACAGAAACTCCGATAGCAGGTTCTCCTTTTTCATCTTTCACAATACCAACAATACGAATCTGTTTTGATTGCTGTTGTTCTGCAACGACCGTAGTACCGGAAGTTTCTGCTTCAGCACAAACAGGTAGCATCATTCCCACACATATAAGTAATGTAGGAATCAACCTTTTGTTTTTTTTGCATGCCATAGTTATACATTTAAAGTTATTAATAAATTTTTCTGAGTACAAAAATAGACTATTCCTTATTTTCATTAGTTCCAAAACATGACATATTAGTATAACTAAAAAGATATCTTTAAAATAATTTTTCAAAAGAACGTTTTTAAGCAAATCGCATATATACCTAATATATAGAGCCTTATACCCCACCAAAAACATTACAAAGACTCACAGAAAGATCTTTTTCACAAAAACAGACTGATAAGTCACAAAAACAGATAAAAAAGAAGACAGCATTATTGCGTATTATTTTTATAATATCTTCTTTTGCCTAACCAAAATCACAATATCATGAAAAGGCATATTTTACTTCTATTAGTATCCGTATTATTTTCAAGTATCTCTACTCATAAAACACAGGCATACAATACTTATAGAATATCAAGTAAAGAGGGGTTATCCAACAGCTCTGTTTTATCATTGTATCAGGATAAAGATGGTTACTTATGGGCAGGAACCTGTGATGGTTTAAACATACTGGATGGAAATGACATTGAGATTTATTATCCGAATGAAGAACTATCCAACAGTATCTCAGGAAATTTAATAGAAGCTGTATCCGAACTTTCAGATGGTAAATTTTGGGTACGCACCAATTATGGACTTGATCTGTTTGATAAATATCAAAAAAGTATCAAATGCTACACACAATTTGAAGGATATTACAAATACTCTCATAACAAACTTCAGGAGACGCTTGTACTTTACAATGATAATAACCTTTATTTCTATAATAAGAAGGAACAAATATTCTCTCTTGCAGGACCTCTACCGGTAAACTACAAAGAGGTTATTGATTTCTTCATTGATGATACGAACAGAGTATGGATATGTACGCCGGACAAAGTTATAAATGCAACCTTAAAAAACGGTAGAATAATAAATGTAGAAAAAAATTCGTTGTTCTATGATACTCACTTTTGGTACTTATTCCACGAACAGAATAAATTGTATTTTGTCGATGGATCATACATATTGTATGAGTTCGATATAGAAAACAATGTAAAAAAGCATATTATCAATCTCAAAGAGTTAATTCAGGAATACGGAAACATATCGACTATTATAAAAGATAAAGATGATTATTTGGTAGGTTTCCTGACAAGTGGTCTTATCCGTATCAAATATACTCCACAGAATGCATCCAAATATGTTATTGAGGAAACTACTATTCATTGCGGGGTCTTTTCTTTATTGAAAGATCTTTATCAAAATATCATATGGATAGGAACTGATGGACAAGGTATTTACAGGTATTCAAACGATAGTTACACTTTTCATTCGATTACTTATGACCAATTTCCAATACAAATATCCAAACCAATCCGTAGTCTGTATCTAGATTCAAAACAAAATTTATGGATAGGAACAAAAGGGGATGGAGTAATACGAATAGAAAATTTCCATCCGGAACAAGATAACCGTACTAAAAAAATATCCCAATATACTATTCATAACAGTTCATTGGCAAATAATTCAATCTATACTTTCTGCCCCGGCAAAAAGGATATACTATGGATGGGGAGTGACGGGGATAAACTGAACTACTATTCGTATACCGACAACAAAATTCACGAAGTAGCTATGCCTGATAATATTTCTATAAAAAATGTACATGTTTTGTATGAAGCCAATGACACTACACTATGGATAGCAACCGTGGGACAAGGTATCCTAAAAGCCACATTAAGCAATAGCCCCAATCAACCACAAATCCTTGCAATAAAGCCGATACAGTTAGGAAAAGAGCTCACTCATGCCCATTTCTTCTCTATGTATCAGGAAAACGACAGCATTCTCTGGCTTGGAAGCCGTGGTAATGGGGTAGTCAGATTAAATCTAAAGACTCTCAAATATAATAATTACCTATTACATAAGAAAAAGACATCGCCGGTCAATGATATATTCTGTATGCATCGTGACAGTCAGCTAATTTATTTAGGAACAAGTTCCGGACTGATAGAGGTACAACTCATAAACAGGAAATTACAGACCCGGAATGCCACTCGTGAATTTCACTTCCCCAACAATACGATACACGGGATATTATCAACCTCTTCCAATGAACCTCTCTGGCTCAGTACAAACGGAGGACTTATAAAATATGATTATAACAATCAAAACGCAGAAGTGTACGACCAGCGAAACGGTCTAAATGTTATAGAATTCAGTGATGGCGCTTATTTCAAAGACAAAGAGAAAAACGATCTTTACTTCGGAGGAATCAACGGGTTTGTTGTAGTTCATACAGAAGATATAGAAAATCAAATTTATACACCACCTGTCCTTTTCAAAAATATACGTATCAATGAACAAAATATCAATATCCGGAATTTAATGAAGGACGGAGTATTAACTCTGACATCCCAACAGAATTTTTTCACTCTTTCATTTAGTGTATCCGATTATATCAACAGGAATAACCATACTTATTTCTATCAGCTAAAAGGCTTCAACGAACATTGGTTCAACAACTATAATTCTAATAAGATAGTAATCACAAACCTCCCTCCGGGAGAATATACCTTATTAACCAGATATCAGTGCGGACTTACGCAAAGTGACATCTACTCATTAAAAATAAAGATACTAGCACCATGGTATGCAACTACCTGGGCATATATCTGCTATTTCCTCATAGTCACCCTCACTTTGAGTTATATCATATATACCTCTGTCAAAAGACATCAGAAAAAACGAAAATACCAATTAACAAAGCTACATCAAAAACAAAAAGAAGAAATCTATGAATCTAAACTCCGGTTCTTCACTAACATTACACACGAGCTGTGTACACCATTAACACTGATTGCAGGGCCTTGCCAACGTGTACTGACATATCCAAAGTCGGATAGCTTCATTCTGAAATATACAGAACTGATCCAACGTAATGCTCAACGCTTGAATGAGCTGCTACAAGAATTAATTGAATTCAGAAGAATCGATACCCAACATCGGCAATGCACTATTGAGAACATAGACATCTCAGGACTTGTAAAAGAAATATTCAATTCTTTTGCTGAACTGGCTGACTCAAGAGCTATTCATTATCAGATATCTATTACGGATAATATAATGTGGCCCACTGATCGGAACGCTATCATCACAATCGTCACAAACTTAATATCAAATGCCTTCAAATATACACCTAACGAAGGAGATATATCCATAGATATTAGTACAAACAACAATTCTCTACAATTCAAAGTCAATAACAGTGGTTTGGGAATTCAACCTGAAAACATCCAACGAATATTCGATCGCTATCGTATTCTCGATCATTTTGAGAAACAGAGCTTACAAGGTGGAGCTACACGCAACGGCTTAGGTTTGGCCATTTGTAAATCATTGGTCGAACTTCTGAACGGAAATATTCATGTAGAAAGTACCCCAAATGTTCTGACTACTTTCCTGGTAGAACTTCCACAAATGGCTATAACACCACAAAGTAACACTACTAACATAAACAGAGAGGTAGAAATCAGATCCCAAAAAGTAGACTTCGTTCTATCTCCTAAAGAGTATGAGTATCAGGAATCAAGACTTACTATTTTCATAATTGATGACGATGCAGAAATGCTATGGTTCATATCAGAACTATTCACAGACAGATACAATGTAATACCTCTTTCTAATGCTTCTCTGGCATTAAGAAAATTGGAAACAATACATCCGGACATCGTCATATCCGATATATACATGACTCCCATAGACGGTATTTCCCTTACTAAGAAACTTAAAGAAAACAAGCAAACATCTCATATTCCGATAATCTTACTATCAGCATCACAAGATATAAAAGAACAGATTAAAGGAATGGAATCCGGAGCAGATATCTATCTGAGTAAACCATTTAACGTAGAATATTTAAAGACGGTTGTTGACAATCTCATCAAAAGAAATCATTCTTTAAAAGATTACTATGAATCAACATTAAGTACATTTAATCTTACTAACGGGAAACTACTTCATAGTAGCGATCAGGAATTTCTGAATAAAATGCTTCAGATTATAGATGAGAACATCATGAATCCGGAAATATCTACACAGTTTGTTGCCGATGCCATGGGATTAAGTATCAGAAATTTATATAGAAAATTGGAAGGAATCACGGAAATGACTCCCACTAATATAATAAAGGAGTACAGACTAAGCATGGCACAGAAGTTATTGGTAAAGACCAAACTATCCATTGATGAGATCATTTATAAGTCGGGATTTACCAATCGCGGAACCTTCTTTAAGTTATTCTCATCTAAGTATGGATATACACCCAAAGCCTATAGAGAACAAAAAATGAGTGAAATATCATTGGAAACAGAAGTATCATCTGATAATACATATAATAATGTATAAAAGGGACTACCACCAATACCAGCCCTTATCTCAAGAGTTTTTCTATTACCAGCGGATAACATTCATATTCCAAAGAATGCACTTTCTTTGCTACATCAGCAGATGAGTCTTCGGGCAATACCGGGCATTTTGCCTGAAAAATAGTATTGCCTTCATCATAGCGTTCATTTATATAATGTATAGTAATACCACTTTCTTTTTCTCCGGCAGCCACTACTGCTTCATGTACACGGTCGCCATACATCCCCTTCCCTCCGAACTTCGGAAGCAAAGCAGGATGTATATTTATGATTTTATCAGGATAAGCATGCAAAAGTATTTCAGGTACACGCACCAGAAATCCGGCCAGAACAATAAAATCAATATTATATTCACGCAATGAAAGCAAAATTTGCTCACCGGAACTCCAATCATCTTTAAAAAACACCCTGGAGGGTACTTTCAGACGGTTTGCACGTTCCAAAACATACGCATCACTCCTGTTAGAAAGTACCAATGCCACTCTAATTAAATCATTCTCCTGGAAATACCGGATGATGTTTTCGGCATTTGTGCCGGAACCGGAAGCAAAAATTGCGATGTTTTTCTTCATAACCAACCTATTCTCTGCACAAAACAGTGAAAAATGTGCAAAAGAATGCATTTATTTAATCAAATATTTGCGCAGAACGATAAATATTTATTCCTTTGCACCGCAAAATTAAAGAAATAAAACTAATTATTAATTAAAAACTTAAAGTTATGTCTGAAATTGCATCAAGAGTGAAAGCGATTATCGTTGATAAATTAGGCGTTGAAGAATCAGAAGTTACAACTGAAGCAAGCTTCACTAATGACCTGGGAGCTGATTCTCTTGACACTGTAGAACTTATCATGGAATTCGAAAAAGAATTCGGTATCTCTATTCCAGATGACCAAGCTGAAAAGATTGGTACTGTAGGTGACGCTGTATCTTATATCGAAGAACACGCTAAGTAATCGGATTTCATCAATATGGAATTAAAAAGAGTTGTAGTAACAGGCCTCGGCGCCATTACTCCCGTTGGCAATAGTGTACCCGAATTTTGGGAAAACCTGGTGAACGGGGTTAGTGGAGCAGGGCCTATTACTCATTTCGATGCTTCGCTATTCAAGACCCAATTTGCATGTGAAGTAAAAGGCTTCGATGCAACTAAATATATCGACCGCAAAGAAGCACGCAAAATGGACCTGTATACACAATATGCTGTAGCAGTAGCCAAAGAAGCAGTTGCTGACTCTGGTCTTGATGTCGAAAATGAAGATTTAAATAGAATCGGCGTTATTTTCGGTGCAGGTATCGGTGGTATTCGTACATTTGAAGAAGAAGTAAGTAGCTACGCTCTTCATCAGGAAAATGGTCCAAAGTTCAATCCGTTCTTTATTCCTAAGATGATTTCGGATATTGCTGCCGGACAGATTTCTATTATGTATGGTTTCCACGGTCCTAACTATGCAACATGTTCTGCATGTGCTACTTCTACTAATGCCATTGCCGATGCATTCAATCTTATCCGTCTGGGTAAAGCGAATGTAATCGTATCTGGTGGTTCGGAAGCTGCTATCGCTGCTGCCGGTGTAGGAGGTTTCAATGCAATGCATGCACTGTCTACCCGCAATGACTCCCCGGAAAGTGCATCCCGTCCGTTCAGCGCAAGCCGTGACGGATTCGTTATGGGTGAAGGTGGTGGTTGTCTTATTCTTGAAGAATTGGAACACGCCAAAGCACGTGGTGCGAAGATCTATGCAGAAGTTGCCGGTGTAGGTATGTCAGCTGATGCTCATCACCTCACAGCCTCACATCCGGAAGGATTAGGCGCTAAGTTAGTGATGTTGAACGCATTGGAAGATGCAGAAATGGATCCGAAAGAAGTTGATTACATCAACGTACACGGAACATCTACTCCTGTAGGTGATATCTCGGAAGCTAAAGCTATTAAAGAAGTATTTGGTGACCATGCATTTGAGTTGAATATCAGTTCAACCAAATCAATGACAGGCCATTTATTAGGTGCTGCCGGTGCGGTAGAATCTATTGCAAGTATTCTTGCTATCAAAAATGGTATTGTTCCTCCGACTATCAACCATGAAGAAGGTGACAATGACGAGAACATAGACTATAACCTTAATTTCACTTTCAACAAAGCACAGAAACGTGAAGTTAACGTTGCCTTGTCCAATACATTTGGATTCGGTGGTCATAACGCCTGTGTCATCTTCAAGAAATACGCAGAGTAAAGCCGTGCTACGAAATCAAATAGACAAGATAAGACTGCTGTTCTGTAAGGACAGAGAGTCTTATCTTTGTTTTTATAGAATACTTGGATTCTATCCTCGTAACATCCATCTCTACGAGCAAGCTCTTCTACACAAATCTACTTCTCTCCGTTCTGAAAAAGGACGCCCTTTAAATAATGAACGCCTGGAATTTTTGGGTGATGCTATTCTTGACGCCATTGTAGGAGATATCGTATATAAACACTTCGAGGGAAAAAGGGAAGGTTTCCTGACCAATACCCGTTCAAAAATCGTTCAACGCGAAACATTGAACAAACTGGCTGTACAAATCGGCCTTGACAAACTCATTAAATATTCCACCCGCTCTTCATCTCACAACAGTTATATGTACGGCAATGCCTTTGAAGCTTTTATCGGGGCCATCTATCTTGATCAGGGATACGAACGTTGTAAGTTATTTCTTGAAGAGAAAATAATACATCCGTATATTGATCTGGATAAATTGTCACGCAAAGAAGTAAACTTCAAATCTAAACTGATTGAATGGAGCCAGAAAAACAAGGTTGAAGTCTCTTTTGAACTTATAGAACAATTCTTCGACAAAGAAAGCAATCCTGTGTTCCAGACAGAAGTACATATTGAGGGTATACCTGCCGGAACCGGAACAGGCTATTCTAAAAAAGAGTCCCAACAAAATGCTGCACAAATGGCCCTAAAAAAAATAAAGACGCCTGAATTCATGGCAAGTATAGAAGAAGCCAAAATACAATCAACAGCAGCAGTAATAGAAACAGAAGAGGCGACAGCAGAAATACCAGAACAAGAACCAGAAATAATTACAGTAACAGAAAGTCTCACACAGAAAGAGCTCACCGAAGAGCATGAATTATCCGAAACAACATGAAAACCATAAAAGTAAAATTCGTTGATTTCTGGGAAAACTTTGATCCCCAACACAACTTCATAGCAGATATAATTTCTAAGAAATATCGGATTGAGCTTAGTGATACTCCTGATTATCTGTTCTTTTCAGTCTTTGGATATGAAAATATAGATTATCACAATTGTACTAAAATATTCTACTCCGGTGAAAACATCACACCAGATTTCAATATCTGCGACTATGCCATTGGCTTTAACTTCCTATCATTCGGTGACAGATATATACGTATACCTTTTTACACAGCATATGGTGTACAGCAATTAGCAGCTCCCAAAGTGATAGTTCCCGAAGTGGTTCTTAACCGTAAATTCTGTAGTTTCGTAGTTTCTAATGCCAAAGGAGCTCCCGAAAGAGAACGTTTTTTCCAACTATTGTCAGAATACAAACAAGTGGATTCGGGAGGTCGCTATAAAAATAATGTAGGAGGTCCGGTTCCCGATAAAACTGCTTTTATCAAGGACTACAAATTCAATATTGCATTTGAAAATAGCATGTGTGACGGTTATACCACTGAAAAAATCATGGAGCCGATGCTTGTTAACTCCGTACCTATCTACTGGGGTAATAAACTTATTGACCGAGATTTCAACCCGGCTTCTTTTATCAATGTCTCCAGCTATTCTTCTTTGGAAGAAGCAGTAGAGCACATTGTCCGACTGGATCAGAATGATGATGAGTACCTTTCTCTATTATCTACTCCCTGGTTTAATAAGGAGAATTATCTAAACTGGGAAGAACAACTGATAACTTTCTTCGATAATATCTTCGAAAAGCCTCTATCCGAAAGCAGATATATTCCAACTCACGGATATATCCAAACTTATCAATACAGATTGCACCGCATGATGAGAGATAAATTATTTCGCAAACGGATCAATCCGCTGAAATGGTTTTCTTCGAAATGAGTATTTTATCCGAAACAGATTCCCATATGCCGTCCCTGAATCACCAGATCATGATCTTCTGTAACCAGCTTTAATTTCCCGGCTACCTCCTCCAAAGGAACAGATGAAATTTCATCACCTTTTAAGGATATCATACGTCCGAACTGTCCGTTGGCTATCAACTCTGTTGCATGTCCCCCCATACGTGTTGATAGATTGCGGTCGAAAGGAGTAGGCGAACCACCACGCTGGATATATCCTAAAACAGTTTCACGCGTTTCGATGCCTGTTTCATATTCTATTTCCTGCGCAATATACTCCGCAGCACGTTTGCGTCCATCAGTCTGGATGCCCTCTGCAACCACTACAATAGAGTAAGGTTTCCCTTTCTTCAGACGATTCAGGATCACCTCACCAATATTTTTTATATTATAAGGAATTTCGGGTAAAAGAATAATATCACCACCACCTGCCATCCCAGAGTATAGGGCAATCCAGCCGGCTTTATGTCCCATCACCTCAATTACCATCACACGTTTGTGTGAGCTGGCTGTAGAATGCAGACGGTCAATAGCATCCGTAGCGATGCTTACTGCAGAATCAAAGCCGAAGGAAATATCTGTCCCCCAGATATCATTGTCAATGGTTTTGGGCACAGAAACGATATTCAACCCCATAGCGGCAAATTTGGCAGCAGTTTTTTGTGTACCATTACCTCCGATACAAACCACACAATCAAGCTCTATCTCTTTTATGTTCTGCTCGATCAAAGCCGGTTTATTAACATTCTCGGCTACTACGCCTCCCTTTTTGAATGGTTTCTCACGGGAAGTCCCCAAAATGGTACCACCCATATTCAGCAAACCTGAAAGGGATTTATCGGTTATTAGTTCCACATCCTTAGTCAGAAGGCCCTGAAAACCACTGTGAATACCGACGACTTCCATACCATAGTAGTTTATGGCAGTTTTACACACGCCACGAATCGTAGCATTAATGCCGGGACAATCGCCCCCCGAAGTTAAAATACCAATTCTCATCGCCGTTTTTTGTTCTAAAGTTCGGAACTAATCTCCCGTCTTTTAACTTTTAACTATTATTTCCGTCGTAAAGATAGAAAAAAAAGATAAATAAGGTTACATTTGTAGGCTTAAACATTACCCATTTAAAAGAGAAATGAATATCACAAAGATTATAAAGCAGGCGTTCAATTCCCGTTTAAAAGAAATAGACCTCTATGCCAGTCAGGCTGGCGAGATACAGCACCGTGTTATGACACGTCTCGTCACCCAGGCCGCTAACACAGAATGGGGAAAGAAGTATGATTATAAATCTATCCGAAATTACGAAGACTTCAAAAATCGCATACCTGTACAGACCTACGAAGAGATAAAGCCCTACGTAGAGCGTCTTCGTGCAGGAGAACAGAATCTGCTCTGGCCTTCGGAAATTCGTTGGTTTGCCAAGTCTTCGGGAACCACCAACGATAAGAGTAAATTCCTTCCCGTAAGCAAAGAGGCCCTGCAAGACATTCACTACCGTGGAGGAAAAGATGCAGCTGCCCTCTACTTCCGGATAAATCCGGAAAGCCGTTTTTTTTCAGGAAAAGGATTAATTCTCGGCGGAAGCCATAGCCCTAACCTAAACTCCAACCACAGTCTTGTAGGCGATTTATCTGCCATCCTCATACAAAATGTAAGCCCTCTCATCAATCTGATACGTGTTCCCAGTAAGAAAATAGCTCTGATGAGTGAATGGGAAACCAAAATAGAAGCGATTGCCAACAGTACGATTCCTGCCAATGTGACTAACCTCTCCGGAGTACCGTCGTGGATGCTGGTATTAATTAAAAACATCCTTCAAAAGACAGGTAAAGAGTCATTGGAAGAAGTATGGCCCAATCTGGAAGTATTCTTCCATGGCGGCGTAGCTTTCAACCCTTATCGTGAGCAATACAAGCAAGTCATCCGATCTCCGAAGATGCATTACGTAGAAACTTATAACGCCTCAGAGGGATATTTCGGAACACAGAATGACCTCTCCGATCCCGCTATGCTGCTAATGATTGATTATGGAATATTCTATGAATTTATGCCTCTCGAAGAGGTTGGCAAAGAATTTCCGCGTACCTGTTGTCTGGAAGAAGTAGAACTGAACAAAAATTATGCAATGATAATCTCCACCTCCTGCGGATTATGGAGATACATGATCGGTGACACAGTAAAATTCACCAGTAAGAATCCTTATAAGTTCATCATTACCGGACGAACCAAACATTTCATCAATGCCTTTGGAGAAGAGTTAATAGTGGACAATGCAGAAAAGGGATTGATCAAAGCCTGTGCTATGACAGGAGCGCAAGTAAGTGATTATTCCGCAGCACCGGTATTCATGGACGAGCACGCCAAATGCCGCCACCAATGGCTGATAGAATTTGCAAAAATGCCCGATTCCATCGAGAATTTTGCTGCTATACTGGATACTACTCTCAAAGAAGTAAACTCTGATTATGAAGCAAAGCGCTGGAAGGATATCGCTTTGCAACCCTTGGAGGTTATCGTAGCCCGCAAAGGGTTATTCCATGATTGGTTGGCTAAAAAAGGCAAATTAGGTGGACAGCACAAGATCCCCCGGCTAAGCAATACGAGGGAATATATAGAAGAAATGCTGGAACTGAATAAAGCATAACAACATAGAGCTGCGTGCATCCGGGATGTACGCAGTTTTTGTATACGCCAAGCAATTCTTTTCCCGGTAAAGAACAATGTTCGAGATGTACATGTGGTACAGCACAAGATGCACATGTCGTACTGTACGAGATGTACATGTCAGACAGTACGACATGCACATCTCGATCATCGTCCGGTTACGACATTCTATAAGTTCAATACATACCTATCTTGCAAAAGCCTTAGAAAAGTAACTGCCTCATCTATTTGGAGTCTACTATAATTCCCCCACCCAGCAATAAGCCATCTTTATAGAAAGCAGCAGCCTGACCAGGTGCAATGGCTGTAAGAGGTTCATACAAAAGTACATATAAGAGTCCTTTCTCTGTGATCTGCACCTTACAATGATTCTCTTGTTTCCGATAGCGAATCTTCACAATAATGTCTTCCGGGCCAATCAAGCGGGATTCATCCACAATATTCCAATCTTTCAGCCACATCTCTGTTTTAGCAAGAGCCTGCAATGAAGATAGTACCACTGTATTCTCCACCGGATGTATCTCTTTTACAAACACAGCACGATTCAAGTCGATACCTAATCCACGGCGTTGTCCGATAGTATAAAACGGATACCCCTCATGCCAGGCAATAAAATTGCCCTTTTCATCGAGGAACTTCCCTTTTTGAACCTTTGTAGTAGCAGAGGTATGACACAGATATTGTCTTAAAAAGCTTCGATAATCCATCGGACAAAAACAAACTCCCAGACTGTCTTTCTTGACCGCTGCCTTTTCAAAACCCCGTGCCGCAGCCAAGGTACGAGCTTCAGGCTTTGTCATCTCTCCCATCGGAAGTAACATGCGTTGCAATATTTCCTGTTTCAACCCCCACAAGAAGAATGACTGGTCTTTATCGGAATCAATAGCCGGAATAATATAATATTTTTCTTCCAAGAACATCTTTCGCACATAATGCCCGGTAGCAATATAAAAAATCCCCATTTCATCGGCTAACTCCGCTAATAAAGGCCATTTTAAATAATTGTTGCAAAGCGTACAAGGCACCGGGGTATGCCCTGACAGATACTCATCAATGAAATAAGTTATGATCTGTTCACGAAAAACTTCACGGGCATCATAAGTTATATGCTCAATGCCCAGACGACCTGCCAACGTACGGGCATCTTCCAGATATTCAACCGAGTCATTCAGTTCATAAAAGCGGAAAGTCACTCCAGTCACTTCATAGCCGGCTTCCTGTAGTAATATAGCGGCTACCGAACTATCGGTTCCACCGCTCATTCCCAACAACACACGTTTCTTTTGATCCATCATGCCGCAAAATTAAACAAATTCCCGTATCTTTACC
Organism: Bacteroides sp. K03; assembly: GCF_019734355.1. Lineage (NCBI taxonomy): Bacteria > Pseudomonadati > Bacteroidota > Bacteroidia > Bacteroidales > Bacteroidaceae > Bacteroides > Bacteroides sp. K03. The sequence continues at coordinate 50,667 of NZ_JAASHC010000022.1, read as the reverse complement.
CTTTCAAACTAAACAGAATGAGAGAATCATCATCACATAACCTATTCATCATTGTCCTTTCAGAACATCCGACATTAGGTACGCTCCTCCTCCCATACGTTGCCGAAAGTTCTTCTGAAAGAGAAGAACTCTGTTTAGTAGAACAAGCTTTCCACCTGTCTCCCAAGGCCATGGCACAAATGAGTAAAACAGAACAAAAGGCCATCGAAATAGCTTCACACTATACAGAGAAATATCTGATGACTGTCTACTCGAAGGATAAAACCGTTCCCAAATTCTTACGCCGATTGACCGAAGAACCGGAAAAATTGAGAAATATCCGCCTTTTCATCGAGAAGAAGTTACAGGAGATGATGGAATTGATACGTACCTATAACTTACCCTTATATCAAAAACAAAGCCGCAGCAAACTACTCTATCCACATCATGCATATCATATAAACAAAAGGGATGTAGAAGTTCACTTTTCATTTAAAGTCAACGAGCAGTCTTTCAATTATCAGTTGCAATGTTATAATGAAGGTAAAGCAATACCTCTTACTGAGTTAAAACCGGTCACTACTCTAACTTCTAATCCGGCTATATTATTACTGGGTATGGAAGTCTATATATTTCAACATATTGAGAGTTCGCGCCTCTTGCCATTCACCAGAAAAACGCACATCAGTGTAGATGCCTCGCTTACGGAGAAGTATATCGATAACATCCTCATTCCTGTAGCCCGTTATCATAATATCGATGTACAAGGATTAGAAATCAAAAAAGAAAAGAGGATATGCGAATGCTTGCTATATATAGAAGATACCATCTATAATACGCCACTCTTACGATTAAACTTCCGCTATGGAGACCAAGTATTCAGTTCGCAACCGGCTGACGGAATAAGGAGATTCATTTTTCGGGAAACACTGGAAGGGAAAAGTATCATACGTTATTTCAGGAGAACTCCCGATACTGAAAAGAAAGCAATACAATTGTTGCAGAATGCAGGACTGGAAGCAATCAGCGATTCACACTTCAAACTATCCGAAAACGTACCGGAAAAAAGTATCCACGAATGGATCGCTCATCACCGTACAATGTTACAGGAATCATTCGTACTGACAAGTGGTATTCAAGACAGGCCGTATAGTCTGGATGAAATCCGGATTGAGCAAAGTTTTGATGACGGTCCGGATTGGTTTGAGCTCCACATCACAGCTGTCATCGGTGAGCTACGTATCCCTTTCAGCCGCTTTCGCAAGCACATTCTTGAAGACAGGCATGAATATACACTCCCCGACGGACGTATCATTTTACTTCCGGAAGAGTGGTTCACTAAGTACGCCAATCTGATGGAACTAGGTATGACACGCGGAAAAACAATTTATGTCAAGCACCCCTATATAGGAGTCGTTAGTTCTATTCTGGAAAGTAATACCCATAAAGCCCCCCTTCCTCTTCAGCCTCAACAGGAATATCCAATCCCTAAAGGATTGAAAGCCCGGTTACGTCCTTACCAATATAAAGGATATGCATGGATGATGCACCTCTATGAGCAAGGATTCGGAGGTTGCCTTGCAGACGATATGGGTCTGGGAAAAACACTCCAGACACTCACCTTATTACAACAGATCTATAACGCTGACAGCAATAAGAGCTATCCGGCAGAAGGTGATAAAAGTGTTAATCCTTTACAAGAAAGTGTAATCAAAGTAAAGCAGGAGTGTAATTTCATGTTAAAAAAGGAGTCACACACTTCCGATGGAATGGGGCAATTTAGTCTTTTCGATGATTTAACAGCAGAAAATACGCTTCCTGGCTGTATAATTTCGGCAAGTAGTAGTAAGATCACCAGAAAACCGAGTACACTCATCGTTGTTCCTACCTCTCTGTTGCACAACTGGAAACGTGAGGCGACCCGTTTTACCAATCTGTCAATGGCAGAATTTAACAGTAACAGTTATTTTAAATCAGGGCACCCGGAACAGTTTTTCGACCGCTTTCAACTGATATTCGTATCATATGGTACCATGCGCAATAAAATAAATATTCTTCGTCAGTACAACTTTGAATACATCGTACTGGACGAAAGCCAGAATATAAAAAACAGCGACTCACTCACTTTCCGATGTGCCACCCAACTACGCAGCCATCGTAGACTGGTACTGACCGGTACACCTATCGAAAACTCACTAAAAGATTTATGGGCACAGTTTCACTTCCTTCAGCCGGAACTTTTGGGAAATGAGAGTGCGTTTACCAAACAATTCATCAACCCGATCAAGCAAGGAGCCAGCCGTATGGAATTGCGCCTGCGCCAACTCATCACCCCATTCATCCTGCGCAGAAGTAAAAGGGAAGTTGCTCCCGAGTTACCACCACTCACGGAAGAAATCATCTACTGTGATATGGCCAAAAAGCAAAACGAAGTTTACCAACAGGAGAAAAACAGCCTGCGCAATACACTGTTGCAGCTTAATAAAAAACAGCACCAACAGCTCACTGTACTCAATGGCATCTCCCGGCTACGCCAATTGTCATGTCATCCCAGAATGATATTCCCCGAATCTAACACAGAATCGGGCAAACTGGAACAAATTATTGACATCTATGAAACTCTCTACAGTGAAGGGCACAAAGTGTTGATATTTTCATCTTTCGTAAAGCATCTGGAACTGATCGCTGAAGAATTCCGCAAACGTGGCTGGCAATACGCTCTCCTCACCGGTTCGTCCACCAATCGCCCGGAAGAAATAGCCCGCTTCTCTCAGACAGAGGAGATACGTGCTTTTCTCATCTCTCTCAAAGCCGGAGGAGTGGGACTCAATCTTACACAAGCGGACTATGTATTTATCGTTGATCCATGGTGGAATCCCGCAGCCGAAGCACAAGCCATTGCCCGCGCACATAGAATCGGGCAAGATAAGCAGGTCATTGCTTACCGTTTTATCACCAAAGACAGCATTGAAGAGAAAATCATCCGGTTACAAGAAGATAAACGCAAACTTGCCGAGACATTTATCACCGACAGCGAGTCGATGCCTGTACTGACAGATCAGGAATGGATCGGGCTTCTGGAATGAACCAGACTTGTATTTTTTAACCGGACAGATAGACAAACTGTTCTATCTTGTGTAATATCTGACTTAATCGGAAAACAGGTAACCGCCTTGTTTACAGTTTGTACTATATTCGTCGCTCAGAAATATAGTATTAACTTTAATCCATTCTTGTATTATGAGAAATGTATATTACACCATTCTTGTATTCGTATGCCTTATAAGCAGTTTATCTGCAAAGGCTTCAACGAGGACAGAAGGAGATTCCGGTTTTAAAGACATCAAGCTGAATTTGATGAACGGAAATTTCCTATCCGACGAAGAAATCAACAACAAAACCCAGGTAACATTCGGTATAGCCATTGCCGAAGACGGCACCCCAACCCGTGTGGCAGCAGACGACGCAACTGCCAATATCATACTGAACAACTACAAATATCATAGCAACGAGCATGGTTTCAATCCGGGTACAGCTACCGTAAAAGTGCAAGGCCCGGTGAAAATCTCTATCGGTACATGTGCATGGGGTAGTGACGTCACCATTACGGATACTGGTGGGGCAAAAGTGGCAACTATGAATACCAACAACGGGAAATGCTATCACAACGATCAGACTTGTGCCGAAGCTTATTACAATGGAGAGCCAACTACTCTCTCAATAAAAGGAGGTAACTACATCCCATATCTCGCTATTGAAGCAGTTAATGAAGTTCCTGCAAACTCTAAAATAACGTTCTCAGCAGGCGAATATAGTAATGCCGGAATAGTTCCGTCAGAAGCAGAAGTACAAACAGGAGCAACCTATACTCTTCCTCTGAACAGAACAATGTATGTAGAAGGCAAGACACTTACTGCATGGACAGATGGTACTCTAAATTACAAACCGGGAGAAGAAGTTACAGTAGTAGCAGACCTTGCTTTGATACCTATATTTACAGATAACACCGTATCATTGGAAGACCGTGATGATGAAGTAACCATCGTTTGGGACTTTCAACAAAAGAATGGTGCGCCGGAAATGGCTTATGAAGGAAAAGCCGGTTTTTATGTATCACAAGCCGTAGTTAATGGTAACGTAATTGATGTAAGAATCGACTTCAACACCCAACCCGGTAAAATTAATAATGTGGGCCGGACAGATTGGGCACAAATGAATGCAGGAACTACTCTTACTTTCCCGGCTGTTAAAAACGCAGTTATATCTCTCGAATCGTATAATCCAACTACTACCACTACAATTGCCGGTGATACAAACTATCAATTGTCCGGCAATATAGCAACTTATACGTATGGAGGTAGTGATAACACAATTGACATTGTTATAGGTGACGGAGGATACTTCAGATATTTCAAAATAGTATATCCGAAAGCTGAGTCCAATATTCAGGAACGTCCTGTTATTGCTACAGATTTCACTGACTGGGAAGCCGTTTCTTCTAATTCCGGTGATGTAAGCGTAGAAAAAACAACTACTTTCAGTAACGAAGCAGTGACTTTCACATTCAATGGTGTTACCGTTTCACCACAAGGACAGAATGTAGATAAATTCGGTGACCTGACAGGATACGCTATGTCCGAAAAGAATCTGTCCGGAGTTATCACAACATCCGCATTCAGCAATATCACTAAAGTACGTTATTTCCACGGAGCTACCGGTGGTAAACGTGGATTCAAACTGGAAAAGAAAAATGCAACTGATACCGATTGGGTAGTACTCTCCGATGCCTTTGCCGACCCGGCAAAGGGAGTATGGGTAGAATGCACCATAAATGAGGAAAACGTACAGCTCCGCTGGACCAACCTCGCTCCTACTCAGAATGCTTATATGTTCGAACTGGAGATTTACTCAAATGTTGAAATTACTGCCAAACAAGTAACATTAGCAACGAAAGTTTCTCCCGAAGAAGCCGGAAATGTATCCGTTTCTCCATCCAGCAGCCAGTATGACGAAGGTACAGAAGTAACGCTGGCGGCTAGAAAGAACTTCGGCTACAAGTTCGTGAAATGGACAGATGCAGCAGAAAACACTCTCTCTACAGAAGCATCCTACAAACAAACATTAAACGAAAATATGGTCATTACGGCCGTATTTGAACCGGTAGCTACTTATTCACTTGCAACAAGTGCAGAAGGCGGAGCAAACAATTACATGGTAACAGCCACTCCTGATGCCACTGTTGTAAATGGTAAGAACATGTATGAAGAAGGTACCTTGGTCACTCTTACTGCTACAGAAAACCACATCCTCACATTCCTGAACTGGAAAAGCGGAGAGATGGGTTATGAACTTCCTGTGAGAATGGACAGTGACAAAGAGTTCGTTGCAGTATACAGTGCTGCCGATTATATTGTAGGATGGGATTTTGTTCGGAAAGGCAACAGCAGCCGTCCGGCAGACTTCGCTTCTACAGGTGAGAATGAAGCTACAACGCTCATTCTACGCAAAGAAGACGGAACAACTCAAGCATGGCTCGACAAATCAAAAGAGTCAGGGAACTACGAAGGTGAATCTGCCGCTGTAAACTGGAAGAACATCTCTGATAAATATTACTATGAAACCCGTATAAATGCTTCTGAGTTTATTGATATCAAGGTAACTTCCAGAATGCTGTACAACTATAACGCATATTCTGTACAGAAGTTAGAATACTCTCTGGACGGAACCAACTACACAGAAGCAGCCCGCATTACTCTACCGGGTGCTAAGGCATGGACACCGCTGGAAGCTACACTGCCCGAATCATGTAATAATGCCGCATCATTGTATCTCCGTTGGATTCCCGATTACAGTTCTGAGATTGTAGGTACCGCATCAGAAAATGATGGTACGGCAATCGGTTCTATCTACATCACCGGAGTACAAAAAGGAGTTGATCCGGGAAGAGCGCCCCTATTGCTCTCTTCTCTCCCCGCAAACAATGCTGAGGAGGTTTCTGCTACGGGCCGTATTGTACTGACATTCGATAATAAAGTGAAAATAGCTGAGGGAACTGTAGCAACGTTGGGAGACAAAACACTGACCCCGTCTGTAGCAGGCAGAACCATTACATTCCCATACATGGGTCTGGATTACAATACAACTTACACTTTCACATTGCCGGCCAACAGTATATCCGACTTCTTCGATAACAAGATAAAAGAGAATATCACTCTCAAATTCACAACGATAGCACCTCCGGTAGTGACTCCGGGCAGGTATGACGCCATCGTCAGCAATGCAGAAGAACTGCTCGAAGCACTGGCTAAAGGGAATGAAGCCTCTACATCAGGAGAGCGTTTCCGCATCTTCCTGCACGATGGAATTTACGATTTAGGAGAACTTTGCCTGACAGACGTGAAATCCAACATTTCACTGATCGGTGAAAGCATGGAAAACACAGTTATCGTAAATGAAGCACCGGTAGAAGGTATCTCCGTGTCAGCTACCCTACGCCCCACAGGAGAAAATATCTACATGCAGGACCTCACACTGAAAAACGATTATGATTATCAGGGAAGTACCGGACGTGCTGTCTGCCTGCAAGACAAAGGAAACAAAAACGTATATAAAAACGTACGTATGTTGAGCTATCAGGATACATATTACTCAAACAACAATCGTATGCGTTCGTATTTTGAAGACAGCGAAATTCATGGCACGGTAGACTTTATCTGCGGTGGTGGCGATGTCTTCTTCAACCGTACACTGCTTTATCTGGAAGACCGTTCGGGCAACTGTATCACGGCTCCGGCAGGTGATACTGAATGGGGATATGTATTCAATGATTGTACGATTGACGGATACGATGCAAACAAAGGTTCTTATGCCCTGGGACGTCCTTGGCAAGGTGCTCCGATGAGTGTATGGATTAACACAACCATGAAAGTTCTTCCGAAAGCAGAAGGATGGAGTGACATGAGTGAAACAATTGTCCCGAAACTATTTGCTGAATACAATAGCCACACCGAAAGCGGAATGGCTATTGATTGCAGTGCCCGTAAAACTCAATACACAGGGGGAAGCATACCTTACAGCCCGGTATTGACTCAAGAAGAGGCATCCCGCTTTACTATCGAGAATGTATTGAGTGGCAGTGACTCCTGGCAACCGGCTTTATTAACCGAACAGGCAGCAGCCCCGATACTGACGGTCAATGGTTCTACCCTCTCCTGGAATGCCAGCGATTATGTATTCTGCTATGCTATCTGCAAAAACGGAAAAGTGATCGACTTTACAAATGAAACCAGCTATGCCATCCCGGCAGATGCAACCGATAATGATGTATTTACTGTGCGCGCCGCCAACCAAATGGGTGGATTGGGACAACCTTCCAATAACAGTAATGCCACCGGTATCGAACAGAGCACTGTAGCTAAAGAGGTAGTAGAACGTCAATACTTCAACGTGAACGGTATCCGCCTTAACAAAGCTGAGAAGGGACTAAACATCCTCCGTACCATCTATAGCGACGGTTCAATAGAAACAGTGAAAGAATTTGTAAAATAGTGGTGCTTGCCGCACCTTCCGGTGCGGCAAACGATGGTTAATTAAAACGCGGATTAACACGGTTTTGAGTGTATTTCACCACAGAGTAACACAGAGTTCCACAGAGTAGTATTTATCTGATGAAACGCGGATTAGCACAGATGAACGAAGATTAAAAGACTGTAGTTCTTTATCATACATTTGTTTTCCTTTGCGATAATCTGCGTTCATCTGCGTTTCAATAAAAATTTAAACTCTGTGGAACTCTGTGTTACTCTGTGGTGAATTTTGCTCCTTTCTAATCAGAAAACATTATCTTTGCATCCTCAAATCAAACACTGAGCAGAAAGATGGACTATAAAATCCTCGTACTCGACCTTGACGGTACACTAACCAATACCCGAAAAGAAATAACGCCCCGCAACCGGGAAGCATTGATACAAACACAACAACAAGGTACACGGCTGGTATTGGCTTCGGGCAGACCGACTTACGGCATTGCTCCATTGGCCGATGAACTGCAAATGAATCAGTTCGACGGTTATATACTCTCCTACAACGGCGGAGAAATCATTGACTGGAAAAGCAAAGAGATACTCTATGCAAATGTACTACCGGATACTGTCATCCCCCAGCTATACGAATGCGCCAAAAGAAATGAACTTGCCATCCTGACCTATGACAAAGAATGTATTGTGACCGAAACCCCGGAAGACGAATATGTAAAGAAAGAAGCCTTCCTTAACAAAATGGAGGTGCGGAAAAGTACAGACTTCCTGACCGATATCCATCTTCCTGTTCCTAAATGCCTGATCGTAGGCGACCCGGACAAACTCATAGCTGTTGAGTCCGAGCTTTCCATCCGGTTACAAGGTCAGATCAGTGTTTACCGCTCCGAACCCTATTTTCTGGAACTTGTCCCACTGGGCATCGACAAAGCACAATCACTCACCGTATTATTGGAAAAGCTCGACATGAAACGGGAAGACATGGTAGCCGTGGGCGATGGTTATAATGACCTTAGCATGATTAAGTTTGCCGGGCTTGGAGTAGCAATGGCCAATGCTCAGGAGCCGGTAAAGAAAGCTGCAGATTACATCACTCTCTCCAACGACGAAGACGGTGTAGCTGCTGTCGTAGACAGATACTTTTCAGCAGCAAAATAAGAAATATCAATTATTTATTCTAACTTTGTGGTTTCAAACTGAATAAATCTCAAACGTTATGGAACATCAACTGACCATTTACAACACTTTAGATAGGAAAAAGGAGCTGTTCGTACCCTTACACGCTCCGCATGTAGGGATGTACGTTTGCGGACCAACCGTATATGGAGACGCCCATCTGGGACATGCCCGCCCGGCTATCACATTCGATGTACTTTTCCGTTACCTTACACACCTGGGATACAAAGTACGTTATGTACGCAATATCACTGACGTAGGCCATCTGGAGCATGACGCCGATGAAGGTGAAGATAAAATAGCCAAGAAAGCCCGCCTGGAAGAGTTAGAGCCGATGGAAGTGGTACAGTACTACCTGAATCGTTATCACAAAGCGATGGATGCATTGAACGTCCTTCCGCCAAGTATCGAGCCACACGCATCGGGACATATTATAGAGCAGATTGAACTGGTTAGCAAAATCCTGGAAGCCGGCTATGCTTACGAAAGCGAAGGTTCCGTCTACTTTGATGTAGCCAAATACAATAAAGATTATCATTACGGTAAACTCTCCGGACGCAACCTGGACGATGTACTGAATACTACGCGTGACCTCGATGGACAAAGCGAGAAACATAATCCGGCCGACTTCGCCCTTTGGAAGAAAGCACAACCGGAGCATATCATGCGCTGGCCTTCACCCTGGAGTGACGGTTTCCCCGGATGGCACGCAGAGTGTACAGCTATGGGACGCAAGTATCTGGGAGAACATTTCGATATCCACGGAGGAGGTATGGACCTGATATTCCCGCACCACGAATGTGAGATTGCTCAATCTGTTGCTTCACAAGGTGACGATATGGTACATTACTGGATGCATAACAACATGATTACCATCAACGGGACGAAGATGGGTAAATCTCTCGGCAACTTCATCACGCTGGACGAATTCTTTACCGGTAGCCACAAATTACTGGCACAGGCATATACACCTATGACCATCCGTTTCTTCATCTTGCAGGCACACTATCGCAGCACGGTAGACTTCAGCAATGAGGCTCTGCAAGCATCAGAAAAAGGATTACAGCGATTGTTGGAAGCGATCGACAATCTGGAAAAGATTGTTCCCGCAACCGGTTCTTCAGTAAATGTAAAAGAACTGCGCACCAAATGCTATGAGGCCATGAACGATGATATGAACACACCGATTGTCATTGCCAACCTGTTTGAAGGGGCCAGGATGATCAACAATATCATTGCCGGCAACGATACCATATCTGCCGAAGACCTGAAAGAGTTGAAAGAGACATTCCATCTGTTCAGTTTTGAAATTCTTGGTCTGAAAGAAGAAGCAGGGGCATCAGATAGCCGTGAAGCTGCCTATGGAAAAGTGGTTGATATGCTACTGGAACAGCGTGTAAAAGCGAAAGCCAACAAAGACTGGGCTACTTCGGACTTTATTCGCAATGAACTCACGGCACTGGGATTTGAAGTGAAAGATACTAAAGACGGATTTGAGTGGAGATTGAATAAGTAATCACTCTTACCCCTTATATAAGCAAAAGAAAGAGGTCAGAACCGGTAGTTATCACGGTTCTGACCTCTTTCTTTATACCTATCAATAAGTGTTTCAATACATATGAAACAACACTCTCAATCGATATGAAACAAGTGTTTCAACCTGTTGAGAAAAAATTCTCAACCTATTGAGAAAACTTTCTCAACGTATTGAAACAAAATTCTCAATCCGATAAAACAAGATGAAACATTCCATCATTAATAAGAAATCAGTTCAGAAAGTATCTGTCCTCTATACCAAGGGTCATCAATCTCCTTCAACATAGCCCCCATCTCTGTACAGAGTTGTTTCACTATTTCCTGATTCTCTTCCAGCGGAAGGTTATTCATCTGATAAGGATCCTTCAAGTCATCGAACAGTAAACTCTTTTTCAACTGCTTTGTATCACGGTCGATATAGAGAGCCAGTGTATAATGTGCTGTTTTAATACCTCTTGACGATGGGAAATACGACACAACCAATCCGTTTTCATCTTTCTCTCCATCCAGATTCTGAATATAAAGAGCTCCTGTGGGACGCACAATATCCGCCTTTTCATCGAAGAACAACGGAGCAAAATTACGTCCTTGTACCTCAGCCGGAATAGAGTCTCCAAGGCCACACAATCCCAACAAAGTAGGCATGATATCCGGTGAGGAAATCATCAGATCATCTACACGTGGCTGAATCTTACCTGGATAACGCACCAGGAACGGAACGTTCATCGATTCCGCATAAGGAGAGTTTTTAGGATCATCCGTACGCTGACTGCACATTGTTTCACCATGATCGGAAGCAAATATAACGACTGTATTCTTATCCAGCCCCATCTCTTTCAATGCGTCCAGTATCTCACCAAAGGCCCGGTCTACCCCCGTCACTGAGGCGAAATAATAACGGGCAGACTCTGCCTTCTTCATCTTTGTATCCGCATTGGGACGAATCAAAAGGCTATCTAAAGGCTGATCTTTATACAAATCAAAGTCTTCTTCCATACAGTCATTGAGTGAACGATACGGACTATGGGGCGGATTCATTCCGACCATAATAAAGAATGGTTTCTTTGTATCACGTACATTGCCTTCATTTTTCAGATACGAAACGACCATTTTGGCCTCGTGCAAAGGTGACCACTCTTTAGGGTCATGTCTCTTGCCATCCGTATCCCAGTAATGAGGATTTTTATGTTCATCAAACGTGCCGTATGAATACCAATAATTGAAACCGTGGCGCCTCTCTTTGGGAGTATAAGCATCCCATACCGGCCGCTGCTCTTCTACATATTTTCCCGGATGCTCCGGATCATTAGGTGTAGGAAAGTCAGCATGGAGTTTACCAAAGTAAGCACAGTCGTATCCGGCATTATAGAATACATCGCCTATACACTCTGCATCTTCACGCAGTGAACTGATAGGACGACTGGAGTTACAATTCAATGGTACACCACTTTTATTTGGATACATACCCGTCAATAAACTACCCCGGTGCGGGCTACTCAGCGGACAGTTACTCTGTGCAGAAGTCAGCACTACCGATTCGCGGGCAAAAGCATTCAGGTTGGGGGTATGTACGGGGTCACCTTTGAAGTTTACCTTCTCCCGGAATCCATCCTGATTCCAGAACTCCATAGCCTGATTACGATACTGGTCCGGAAAAACATAGATAATATTGGGATGTCCGGCTTGCTCTACTTGCGGGGCTTTGCAACCCTGCAAAGCAAGCAAACTCAATCCGCCAAATAATAAGTTTACTCGATTGTTCATAGCTCTATAAGTCGTTAATAAGTAGTAAGTAGTTAATAAGTAGTAAGTAGTCAAGTAGTTAAGTAGTAAGTATGATACTATCTTCTACTTACTACTTAACTACTTGACTACTTAACTACTAATTAATTCCCCCCTTCCATTTCTCTTTTACGTATCAACGCTTCGAGGAAGTAGTAGTCGGCATAATTCAACGGAACATCAATCTCGGCACCGTGAGGAATACTACCTACAGAGTGCATCAGGATAAAGTTACCGTTTGTACCCACTGCCGCACGATAAGCCGGCGAGCCAAGACTTTCCATTATCTTATCGGCTGTTGCCTTATAATTATTCCCCGGGAGATAAGTTTCCAGCTCATACAAAGCTGAAGCCGTACAGGAAGCAGCAGAAGCATCGCGTGGTTCATTCGGAATATTAGGAGCATCAAAGTCCCAGTACGGTACAAGATCTTCCGGCATATTCTTATTGGTAAAGATAAAATTATACACCTTTTGCGCCTGATCAAGATACTTTTTATCATGTGTATAACGATAACAAGTAGTATATCCATAAAGTGCCCATGCCTGTCCACGAGCCCATGACGATTCATCAGCATACCCTTGTGCAGTTTGCCTTTTACGCACTTCACCCGTCTCCGGATCATAATCAACCACATGATAACAACTATTATCAGGGCGGAAATGATGAGCCATGGTAGTATCGGCATGTTTTACTGCGATATTATAGAAAGTAGAATCACCCGAAAGAGCAGTTGCCTCAAACAACAGTTCCAGATTCATCATATTGTCAATGATAACGGGGCATTTCCAGCCACGCGTTCCTTGCCAACCTCTATCAGCATCCCATGATTGAATTACACCGGCATTCGGACGAAAACGGGTAGACAATGACCGGGCGGTTTCAATAATTACATCTTTATATTCTTTTTTATCAGCCAGACGGTAACCGTTCAGATAGCTGCATCCAATCATAAAGCCCACGTCATGATGCCATTTCAAATGCTTTACTGAATCAAGAGCTTCTGTATATTTCTCTGCAAGAGGCAACCATTTCTTATCTCCGGTCAGCTCATAAGTGAGCCACATACTGCCAGGATAAAATCCCGAACACCAGTCGTCAATAGGGATATAGACTATATTTCCCTTTTCATCAATTGTACGGGGATTTAAAATCTTACCCGACTTTTCAATGATATCGGTCTGGATTGTGTTTTGTGCTACCGCATTGTCTATGTTATCCTGAATAAAGTCCTTTTCAACCGTTTTTTGGCTGTTACAACTCGTCAAGACCAGAAGGGAAAGCCCCAATGCACTCAAAATAGTTCTCATAATACATGGATTTATATTAGTAAAGTAATTAATTTCATGGTGGCAAAAATAAGGCAATCTTACAGATTTGACCGACCTAAATCATCCAATTAAGAGACATTTTTGGTACATTTGCAGAAAATAATGTGCCAATATACTAAAATATGCCGATGTGCCAATTGGCGTACGGTATTATTGCGCAGCCAATTGGCATATTGACACATAGAATAATTAGTTATTATGACACCACAAGAGTTTTTCAAAAATGACCTATTTGCCGAAAGGGCAGGCATTGTACTAATGGAAGTACGCGAAGGATACAGTAAAGCCAGACTGGAAATTAAAAAAGAACATCTCAATGCAGGCAACCGCACGCAAGGAGGAGCCATCTTCACACTTGCCGACCTCGCCCTGGCAGCTGCTGCCAATTCGCATGGGCAACTTGCTTTCTCTCTGTCCTCCAATATCACATTTTTACGCGCCAGTGGTGAAGGCGATACACTCTACGCCGAAGCCCGCGAACGCTACATCGGACGAAGCACCGGATACTATCAGATAGATATTACCAATCAGCAGAACGAACTAATTGCCACCTTTGAATCAAGTGTATTCCGCAAAGATCAGCAAGTACCTTTTACTTTGAAATGATTGAGGTCAACGGATAGCGATTCCCGGAAACACTCTTCAGAAAAGCTTTGGCCGATCCGATATTCAGAAACATATCTAAACGGACAGGGAGGTGATTCTTGTCATCCGTAATATAAAAAGTAATGACCTCCTTCTCTTTGCCTTTATCAGTGTATTCTACAAACGAAAAAACAAGGCAGCGATACGTAGTATCATTTTCTGCTGTGATATTCTTCATTCCACGATAGATCAGCGTCTGCTCCTCTACCCTACGTCCTGTAGCCATCGGGAAGTTGATCTTTTGCCCTACTTTATAATCCTTTGGATCGTAGGAACGAGCCTGTGCCAGAATACTAAGCATATCAAAAACACAACGGCTGTCACTATATTCCGTCTCCACTATCTCACCATCCCGGTAAGTCCGCTTCTGATTGACAAAACATAAGCCGTCTTTATAAGAGAACCAGGCCTCATCCACTGTATAGCGCTTACCTTCTTCAGCACCCTTCCGAAAATAACGGGGTTCGAGCTTCTCACCGACAATGCACGTCAGCGTATCACGCATTTTAAAAAAGAAATCAACCTTCTTACTGCTTATGGATAAAAGATTAAACCGGTAAGCAGGTTTGGAATGATAAGTGGTCGCATTCGTTGTAAGACTGGCTATCCCTGCTTTGATCCATACAAATTTCCAGTTAAAGAATAAATCGTACATCACATGTTCGCCAGATTTAAAAGCTTCATTGGGTGCTTCACACTGGGCCTTAGCAGGCATAGAGCAACACAGCCCTACCAACAGCACAAGCCATGCTAAATTTATCCGTTTACTAATTGCGGCGATTGTTATTTCTATCTTTCTTTTTCTTGTCTTCATCTGGTTTTTGCTTTTTAAGTTCATCCGGCTTCTGTTTGTCTAATGGAAGAGCCTTTACATCCCAGGTCTGTTCAACCTCCCAATTGGCTTTAGGTTCGAGTATCTGGGGATAGTAATACACCATTTCCGGCTGACGCTTTGTCTCGTATTCACCGCTATCCCATACACCATTCCCATTCGTATCATTTATCAAACGGGCACAATACTTACCCGGATTCAAGAAATAGAAGTCGGCCTGCCCATTGACAACCGGGACTTTTCGCACCACCTTATCCTGCGTATCAAGCAGTTCTACAAATGCAATAGAGTCACATCCTGAAACATTAAAATAGATGGCCCCGTATTCCTCCAGCGAACGAACTTTTATATTCTGTTTTATCTTATCTGTAAACAAACCGTAGATGCCATGAAAAGCTGTAGAATCTACAGAGAACTCATATTCCCGCGCTGGCTCCCAGTCATAATACAAGTTATATTTACGTAGATTCAACGAATCTTGTTCAAAGGTAAAGGAGATATCCTCCCATAGGGTATCTACCTTCTGTTTCAAATGAATAGCTGCACTATCAAATGAAGCTATCGGCTCGTCAAAAGAGAGTGAGATATAATCATATACGTCCATTGTAGACGGGATATACGTAGATACATGCAGGAACTTGGTTGGCTCCGGTTCCTCTTCTTCACCTTTCTTTTTCTTCTTTTTCTTAGGTTCGTCCACAGCCTTCTTCACAGTCTTCGCCACCAGGTTAAGAGTATCCGTACGGGGTACTAACTGATTAAGTGTATCTGTATACAAATAATTCAGGCTCAAAGATAAAGTATCCTGTTTATAAAGTAACGAATCTTTCACCCAATAGTGAATGGTATCATTAGTCAGATTCTTCTCTATAATAAAGGCATCCCTCTCATCAAAATTCAATCCTTTCAACACAGGCAGCGTATCTGCTTTTGCTGCAAAGTAAAGCGTGAACTTCTCAGGAGTCAACCGTTCGTTTTTCACAAGATATTGTGAAAACAAATCTTCCTTAAAGGAACGCAGAATCACATTGTCCGGTAAATAATAAGTATATTTCCTTTCTACGACCGTGTCGATGGTAAGAGAGTCCACCCAGGTAGTATCCTGACGTATACGTTCTTCCCAGCGGGGAATAACCAGCGAATCATTAAAAGCAAGTGCTTCACTCTTCTGGCTGAAAGCAAAGTTCTGGTCGGCATCCATCAAACCAAAAATGCGATATTTCCCCGGAGCAACACCACGAATCGTAAAATGTCCACGGCTATCCGTACGGGCTACTCTGTCAAAAGGAAGTTTCGTAAATGCAGTATCAGACAGATTGGAGTGCATACCTACCAGCATTCCTTTAACAGGTTCCAGATTGGAAGCTTCGAGCAATGTTCCGGATACTTCCATCGTATCAATCGCACTTCCGGTAGAGAAAGTAAAGGCAAAATTACCTAACGGATTGCCTTCATTGTTATCAACAATAGCATCCGAGAAATCAATTGTATAAGTTGTGTTAGGCTTCAAAGAATCAAGCAGGTTGACACTTATCTTCTTTCCTGATGCCTTTATCTCCGGTTGCTGCACCTGAGGAGGAGAAATCACGACCTTTTCATTCGCTTTCTCAAGCTTAATGAATTCGTCAAAGGAAAGTGATACTTTTGTTTTTGTATTATTAAGTGCCCCTGCAGCAGGCGTGCTGCCAATAAAACGGGGAGGAGTCTCATCAAGTGGTCCTCCATCGGGCCTTCCTATACTGGCACACGAATAGAGAGCAGCTATCACCGTAACCACAGCCAATACCTTGCGAATAAGCCTCTTCATATTATATTCTTTTCTTAACATGATGCAAAAATAAAGGTTCTCAGAGAATAAATACTATACTTTACACTTATTTAAAGGAAAATGTTCAAGTAATAGTGCTTCCCGCACGGGGAGGTACGACAAGCGATGATTCGTTGAAACGCAGATGATCGCAGATTTTCGTAAAGGAAAACGAATGTATGATAAAGATCCACAGTCTTTTAATCTGCGTTCATCCAGGTTTCTTTTAAACTCTGTGCCCTCTGTATCCTCTGCGGTTAAATACACTTAAAACTGTACAGTGACGAAGCTTATGGCCCAATCTTTTCGGTAGCGGAAGTATCCATAGACGATATCGATCCCCTTGTTCGGTATTGTACTTTGTCTTTCTCAGGAAGGAACGTTCCTTTCCCCGGTGAGTAGTCTTGTTTTAGATGTACATGTAAAGCAGCATGAGATGCACATGTCGTGTTGTCCCACATGCACATGTCGTACTGCTTTACATGTACATCTAAAACAATGTTACACACCGAGGCTTCATACGTTACTCTACGAGATAGAGCTTTATCAATACCGGAGAAAGAGACTGATAGCAATGACAAACGCCATTAAGCTCAAAACCGTACAGATATGAGCGAAACTCACCACAGAGTAACACAAAGTTTCACAGAGTACTATTTATCTGATGAAACACGGATTAACACAGATAAACACAGATAGATTAAAAGACTGTAGTTCTTTATCTTAGTTTTGTTTCCCTTTGCGAAAATCTGCGATCATCTGCATTTCAATAAAGATTTAAACTCTGTGGATCTCCGTGTTACCCTGTGGTGAAATATATTCAAAACCGATCAATAATGAACAATTTGCCAATGTGTTAATTTGGCAATGTCTTTCAGCAATACAG
Source organism: Bacteroides sp. K03 (assembly GCF_019734355.1). Taxonomy (NCBI): domain Bacteria; kingdom Pseudomonadati; phylum Bacteroidota; class Bacteroidia; order Bacteroidales; family Bacteroidaceae; genus Bacteroides; species Bacteroides sp. K03. The sequence continues at coordinate 33,158 of NZ_JAASHC010000022.1, read as the reverse complement.
TGTAGCTAATTGGCGCATTGGCATATTGGCCACATAACTTTATTGTTTTATTAACAAAGAATCAAAGTAATACAACCCCGACAAGTCTTTAAATGTTATAATTTACCAATGAATGTACCATTCAGACAATACCTATATTAATAAGAGAAAAACATAGTTAAAAAAGAGTCGGTTATCGAACATTTATATAAGAATTTAAAGTACTTTTGCAGCGAAAAACTAAAGAGAAGAGTCTCAGTTTTCTCCTTCTATCCCTAATAATACTTATGAGCACACTATTTGTAGAAAATTTATCAATAAACACTGAATATAGAAGTATGAAAAGTAGAATTGTATTATTTGCATTTTGTTTGGCCCTCTTGTCGAGTTGTGGCAAAAAGGGTTTTGACTTGGGAGGAACCCCGGAATGTGCAGTGCAGGCATTGCAACCGACAACAGTTAATCTGACGAGTTCTTATCCGGCTACTATTAAAGGAAAACAAGATGTTGAAATCCGGCCACAGGTGTCTGGTTTCATCACTCAACTTTGTATCGACGAAGGTTCAATGGTAAAAAAAGGACAAGTGTTGTTCGTCATTGACCCGGTACAATACGAATCAGCCGCACGTGCAGCTAAGGCCGCAGTACAAACTGCAAAAGCAAACGTAGCTACCCAGGAAATCACAGTTAAGAATAAACGGGAATTAAACAAAAAAAACATCATCAGTGATTATGACCTGGAAATGGCCGAAAACACATTGGCTTCTGCCAAAGCACAACTGGCTTCTGCCGAAGCACAGTTAATCAGTGCCAATCAAAACCTGGCATATACCCGTGTCACCAGCCCGTCTAATGGTGTAGCAGGCTCTATCCCCTTCCGTGTAGGAAGTTTGGTTAGTGGTTCCAGTGCAACTCCGCTGACCACTGTTTCGGATATTTCTGAAATGTACGTCTATTTCTCACTTACAGAAAAAGAATTGCTCAACTTAATCCGCAAAGATGGCTCTCAACAGGAAGCATTGAACAACTTCCCACCCGTTCAGCTGACTTTGGCAGACGGTACCCTGTATGGTGACAGTGGAAAAATAGAAACGGTCAGTGGTGTTATTGACCAGAATACCGGTGCGGTAAGCATTCGTGCTACTTTCCCCAACAAAGGCCACTTGCTGAGAACAGGAGGAACAGGCAGTATCCTTATCCCTTATAGTTCACCCAACGCACTTGTTGTTCCGCAAAAGGCAACTTATGAAATTCAGGATAAGAAATTTGTGTATGTACTGCAAGACGACAACACGGTTAAGAATACAGAAATCAAAGTACTCAATCTTGATGACGGACAAAATTACATTGTTACTTCAGGACTGAATGCGGGCGATAAAATCGTATTGGAAAACGTAAGTACACTAAAAGACGGCGCAACGATCAAGCCGCTTACTCCACAAGAGTCTGCCGAACATTTCAAAGCATCATTAGAGCAGAAGAAATAAGTAAACATGTAAAATCAGAAGATTAAAATATGAAATTAGATAGATTTATTAACCGTCCGGTACTATCAACGGTCATCTCCATCCTGATAGTAATTCTGGGTATCTTAGGCCTTATATCACTGCCTATCTCCCAATATCCGGACATCGCACCTCCTACTGTACGTGTCAGCACGACTTATCAGGGAGCCAATGCACAGACTGTATTGAACAGTGTGATTGCTCCGCTTGAGGAGCAGATCAATGGTGTGGAGAACATGATGTACATGACTTCTACGGCAACTAACACCGGAGATGCCTCCATTGAAGTTTACTTTAAACAGGGAACCGACCCGGATATGGCTGCCGTGAACGTGCAGAACCGTGTTGCCAAAGCTCAGGGCTTCCTCCCAGCAGAGGTTACACAGGTGGGTGTTATCACCTCTAAACGGCAAACCAGTATGTTGCTTGTCTTCTCTCTCTATAGTTCAGATGACAAGTACGACAATGAGTTTCTTGAGAACTATGCCAAAATCAACGTTATTCCGGAAGTACAGCGTGTGCCGGGGGTAGGTGACGCCATGGTAATGGGGTCTGACTACTCCATGCGTATCTGGCTGAAACCGGAAATAATGGCTCAATATCACTTGATGCCGACTGACATCTCCGCTGCCCTGGCAGAACAAAATATCGAAGCTGCCCCGGGTTCACTGGGCGAACGCGGTAACCAGACTTTCCAATATACATTGAAGTATAAAGGCCGTCTGCAAAGCCAGGAAGAATTTGAGAATATCGTCATCCGCGCCACTGCCGATGGTGAAGTATTACGCCTCAAGGATGTAGCCAACGTTGAATTGGGACGTCTGACTTACGGGTTTGCCAATAAAACAAATGGTCATCCGAGTGTAACTGCCATTATCTTCCAGACAGCGGGTTCCAATGCAACACAGATTATCCAGGATTGCGAAACTTTACTGAAAAATGCAGAGAAAACAATGCCTCCGGGCGTAAAAGTAAGCATTTCGCAGAATGCCAATGACTTCTTATTCGCTTCCATTCATGAAGTAATCAAAACGCTGATTGAAGCCTTTATTCTGGTGTTCATCGTGGTATACATCTTCTTGCAAGACCTGCGCTCTACATTGATTCCTGCCATTGCCATCCCTGTAGCCTTGATTGGTACATTCTTCGTACTTTATATCATCGGATTCAGTATCAACTTGCTGACCCTTTGCGCCATGGTGCTCGCCATTGCCATAGTGGTCGACGACGCCATCGTCGTCGTCGAGGGCGTTCATGCCAAGCTGGACCAGGGTTACAAATCAGCCCGTCTTGCTTCCATTGACGCCATGAGTGAATTGGGTGGTGCCATTGTTTCTATTACGCTGGTAATGATGTCCGTGTTTATCCCTGTTAGTTTTATGTCGGGAACATCCGGTGTATTCTACCGCCAGTTCGGTCTTACCATGGCGATTGCAATCGGACTTTCTGCTGTAAACGCATTAACACTGACTCCGGCATTATGTGCTATCTTGTTGAAGCCTCATGATCCGGAAGAAAGAAAGAAGTCCACTTTCGTCAGCCGTTTCCACACTGCATTCAATGTTTATTATGACGGGATATTAAAGAAGTACAAGAAAGGTACGCTGAACTTCATCCATAAGCCCTGGCTGACAATAGGATCCGTAGTAGCCGGTATCGCCTTGCTGCTCTTCTTTATGAAGATCACTCCTACCGGACTGGTTCCCAATGAAGATACCGGTACCATTATGGCAGTTGTCGATCTTCCTCCCGGTACATCACAAGACCGTACCGAACAGGTATTGATGCAAATAGACAGTCTGCTTGCTTCCGAACCCGCTATCGAAAGCCGTACGATGATTTCCGGATACAGCTTCATGGCAGGTCAAGGACCGGGATACGGTTCATTTATCTGTAAGTTGAAAAACTGGGATGACCGTACCATTGAGCAGCGTTCCGACTTTGTCTCTGGTATGCTTTACCTCAAAGCCCGTAAGGTAATAAAAGATGCACGCGTTTTGCTGTTTGCACCTCCTATGATCCCCGGATATAGTGTATCCAACGGTTTTGAGTTGAACTTGCAGGACAAGACCGGGGGTAGCCTGGACAAATTCTATGAGGTGGCACAAGACTTTATAACCAAGTTGACAGAGCGCCCTGAAATTGCTTCGGCACAAACTTCATTTAATCCGAACTTCCCGCAATACATGATTGATATTGATGCGGCAGCTTGTAAAAAAGCAGGTTTGACTCCGAATGCAATCCTAACGACCCTACAAGGTTATTATGGTGGTCTATACTCATCCAACTTCAACCGTTTCGGTAAGTTGTACCGTGTAATGATCCAGGCGGATCCTAACAGTCGTACCAATCTGGAGTCTTTGAAATCAATCAAAGTGCGTAACGGAAATGAAATGGCTCCCATCACCCAGTTCATGACTATCAAGAAAGTATACGGACCGGATAATATCACCCGTTTCAACATGTTTACGTCCATGAAGATCAACGGTAACCCGGCTGATGGTTATAGTAGTGGTCAGGCTATTCAAGCTATGCAGGAAGTAGCAGAACAAACCCTGCCAACCGGATTCGGCTATGAGTTCTCCGGTATGACCCGTGAAGAGCAGAGTTCAAGCGGCAGTACAACGGCAATGATCTTTATCCTTTGCTTCGTATTCGTTTACTTGCTGTTGAGTGCCCAGTATGAAAGTTATATCCTGCCATTGTCAGTATTGCTTTCTGTACCATTCGGTCTGGCCGGTAGTTTCATTTTCGTACATCTGATGGGGCTTGCCAACAACATTGTCCCGATACTTGGGGCAGCGACCAACAACATCTATATGCAGATTGCCTTGATTATGTTGATCGGTCTGTTGGCAAAGAACGCCATTTTGATTGTAGAGTTTGCCCTCGACCGTCGTAAGATGGGTATGAGTATTACCTGGGCTGCAGTATTAGGTGCCGGTGCGCGTCTTCGTCCTATCCTGATGACCTCATTGGCTATGGTAGTAGGTTTGCTTCCTATGATGTTCGCCTTTGGTGTAGGTGCCAATGGTAACCGTGCATTAGGTGCTTCTGCCGTAGGTGGTATGTTGATTGGTATGATTTGCCAGATATTTGTAGTACCCGCATTGTTCGTAATCTTCCAGTACTTACAGGAGAAAATCAAACCGATGGAATGGGAAGATATCGACAATTCAGATGCTGAAACAGAAATTGAACAATATGCTAAATAAGATTAGAAGTTAGAAGCCGGCAGTTAGAAGTTAGAAGAACCCCATTCTTCTCCTGCTAACTACTAAATTCTAAATTCCAACTACTAAATAAGATTAGAATGAAGAAACAAATTATATATATGTTGTGTGCAACTGCTCTTCTGAGCAGCTGCCACATCTATAAATCGTATGACAGGCCCGAAGACATACTGACTGCCGGTTTGTATCGCGACACGGTAGCTACCGGTGATACACTGGCCTCAGATACTGCCAACTTCGGCAATCTGCCTTGGAGAGAAGTGTTTACTGACCCTCAGTTGCAAACACTTATCGAGCAAGGGTTAGCCAATAATACCGACCTCCAGACAGCCATCCTGAAAGTAGAAGAAGCCAAAAATGCGCTAATGACTTCACGTCTGGCTTATGCTCCTTCGTTAGCACTGTCGCCACAGGGAACAATCAGCAGCTTTGATAAAAGTGCTGCCACCAAGACGTATTCGCTGCCGGTAACAGCCAGCTGGGAAATTGACTTGTTTGGAAAATTGCTGAATGCCAAACGTGGTGCACAAGCTACCCTATTACAAACCAAGGCTTACCGCCAGGCTGTACAGACACAAATTATAGCCGGTATCGCCAATACGTACTATACATTGCTAATGCTCGACCGTCAGATGGACATCTCCGAACAAACAGCCGACATCATGAAGCGCAATGTAGAAACAATGCGTGCCATGAAAGATGCAGCAATGACCAATGCCGCTGCTGTTTCACAAAGCGAAACGGCTTATGCACAAGTATTGGCATCCCTTCCTGCTATCCGTCAGAGCATTCGTGAAACAGAGAATGCACTTTGTATGTTGCTCAGACAAGCTCCGCAAACCGTCAAACGCAGTACACTTGAAGAACAGCAACTGCCTTCTGAATTTTCAGTAGGAATACCTCTCCAGTTATTATCGAACCGCCCCGATGTGAAAGCTGCTGAAATGGCATTGGCCAATACTTACTATAACACCAATTCAGCTCGTGCTGCTTTCTATCCGCAAATTACAATCAGCGGTTCTGCCGGTTGGACTAACAGTGCGGGGAGTATGATTGTCAATCCGGGTAAACTTCTTGCTTCAGCTCTTGGTTCACTGACACAGCCTCTATTCTATCGTGGTAGTAATATTGCCCGTTTGAAAATAGCCAAAGCACAACAGGAAGAAGCAAAACTTGCTTTTCAGCAATCTCTGCTGAATGCCGGAAGCGAAGTTAGTAATGCCCTTTCTTTGTATCAAACAACAGCCGAAAAAACCTCTGCACGTAAATTTCAGGTAGAATCTGCAGAGAAAGGTGCTGAATATACAAAAGAATTGTTTAAATTAGGCACGTCTACTTATCTTGAAGTACTGTCAGCAGAGCAATCACTGCTTAGCGCACGTTTGTCGCAGGTATCTGACAGCTTCGACAGCATGCAGGCTATAGTAAGCCTGTATCGTGCATTGGGTGGTGGAAGAGAAGATTGAGGAAACGTTTCCTCAATCGTAAATCGTTAATAATTAAATCGTAAATAATATGATTAGTCCGTTAGCTTATGTAGACCCCGAGGCAAAAATTGGAAAAAATGTCACTATCGAACCTTTTGCCTATATCGAAAAAGATGTCGAAATCGGGGACGACTGTGTAATCATGGCCTACGCCAGTGTTCTGAAAGGAACACGTATGGGTAAAGGTAATAAGATACACCACCATGCAGTACTCGGTGCAGAACCTCAGGACTTCCACTATACGGGAGAAGAAACCAATCTGATTATTGGTGACAACAATCATATCCGTGAAAATGTAGTAATCAGCCGTGCAACCTTTGCAGGCAATGCTACAAAAATTGGAAATGAGAACTTCCTCATGGATAAGGTTCACATCTGTCACGATGTTCAGATAGGCAACCATTGCGTAGCAGGAATTGCAACAACAATAGCCGGCGAATGTACACTTGACGATTGTGCTATCCTAAGTGGTAACGTTATCCTCCATCAGTATTGTCATGTAGGTAGCTGGACATTGATCCAAAGCGGATGCCGCATCTCAAAAGATGTTCCTCCATATATTATTATGTCAGGTAATCCAACTACTTATCATGGGGTGAATGCTGTAGTACTGACTCAACACCACAATACTTCGGAGAGAATTTTACGCCATATTGCCAATGCCTACCGTTTGATTTACCAAGGTAATTTCAGCCTGACTGATGCTGTACAGAAAATCATAGATCAGGTACCAATGAGCGAAGAAATCGAAAACATCGTTAGCTTCGTGAAAGGATCGGAACGAGGTATTGTAAAATAAGCCTGAAAAATATACTTAAAAGAAGAAGGTTCTGTTTGCCCTTAAAAGGGTAGACAGAACCTTCTTCTTTTAATCACCAATCATCCATATAAACTTACCACCATAAGATCCTCCATCAGAATTCCTCCACTTTCCTCTCTAATGCAGATATATTATATCAAATAAAAGTTAACAAGCCTTCTTCGTTAGCTAAGGAGTCTGAAAAATAAGAATAACTTTCATCTGAATTTGTTCTCTACACTCTTTTATCTATGTAATATGTAAATATATACAGATAGATTTAAAAGAAGAACAGAAGAGATATTTCACTGATCATTTATAAACTAATAATCAAAAAGAATGAAACAAAAAGATTTCGTATTTTTCATGCGCTCTGTAATCTATAACTTTGAGAATAATAATAATCACGGGACCGCGCATATATACAAAAGCAGTTTAAATAGTTTTATAGGATTTTGCCATAGCAACACAATACCTTTCAAAAAAATTACACCGGAATTATTGAAAGGCTTTGAATCATATTTAAGGCAAAAACAAAGAAGCTGGAATACAGTGTCCACGTATCTACGGGCATTACGGGCCACCTACAACCGTGCTGTCGATAAGCATCTGGCTCCCTACGTTCCGCGCTTGTTCAAGCAGGTTTATACAGGAACACGGGCAGACAGAAAGAAAGCATTGAATATCAAAGATATGTCCCGAATACTTCATAGCTGGAATACAGATGAAACACCCCACCACCTTTCCCGTACGCACGGTTTATTCATTCTTATGTTTATGCTGCGTGGCTTACCTTTTGTAGATTTGGTGAACTTACACAAAAAAGACTTAAATGGCAACATCATCACCTACCGTCGCCGCAAAACGGGTAAACAACTAACCGTAAAAATACCTCAGGAAGCATTGAGTATTCTGGAGGAATATATGGATACAAATCCACATTCCCCTTACCTGTTTCCATTTCTGACCCATAAAGAAGGTACAACAGAGGCTTACCATGAATATCAATGGACACTACGCACATTCAATCAGCAGCTTTCTCTTCTAACAGAAGTGCTTCGGCTCAGGACACGCCTGAGTTCATATACCGCAAGGCACACATGGGCTACCCTGGCTTATTATAATGAAATCCATCCCGGAATTATTTCAGAAGCAATGGGACATTCATCAATTACAGTTACGGAGACTTATTTGAAGCCCTTCAATATTGAAAAAATAGATGCAGCAAACAGGAAAATCATTTCGTCAGTAATACACCTCAATCCATGAACTGCTGACCTTATTACTTTGTAGGTAACAGAATATATATATTGGTACAAAGATTAAAATATTTTTCCTATGAACAAAATAATCCTCCTATTTTTTTATCAAAACAAGGAAATATAAATCAAAAATTAAGAATAGAGGAACATTTCACCCAAACTACTCATAAAACAACCTTATAATGTAAAAGAATAACATCACCATATCTATCCGAATAAATATGGACTACATTACTATTGCATCTACTTCTATGCAAATGATAAATAATTAAAAAAACGGCTACTCAAAACGCTTTAGAGCTCCTGTTTTACCTTTTTTCTGTTACCTACAAAGTAACAGAACTATAACCTGAAAATAATATTATTAACAAAAAAGCAAAACAGACAGGAGTTATGATAACATGGTTTGGTAGTTTTTTATTTTCGAGCAACAGAAAGGAGTATATTAACATCGCAGCTACATTTAATACTACTCCCTGGCGGGTTTATAGCCTTGCTCACAGATCCAGAGCCCGCAGCAGTAAAGAAGCCCAAATATTAACAGAGCTAAAAGAAAGAGGGATAATCACAACCGTCCGTATCTTTTAATCAGAAAAAAAGAAGATGCTTACATACTCTAATTGTTTATCAACATAAAAGTCGGATGCATCTTCTTCTTAATCAATTTGTGACTCATTTCATACGTAATATTTTAGTAAACTCCTTCATTACTTCTTTCAAAACAACTGTTGTGAGATCATCAATCTCTTTATATGCAAATCCATGGGCATAATATTCTTTACATAAATTATCTAAATTCTGATCTAGCCGAATCGTCTTGTGTGAACTTGAATCATATATATACCATTCCAATACAACATTCGTACTTACAAATAAGTCTTGCTCACCCTTTGGAAAAGTATATGTCTGACCTACATTATTAACCTCAAAACCAGAATAAGAAGTAATAGGATCATTCAAAGAGCCGTCATCGGTTACTTTCTTACCGCCAACATGCATTACAGTTTTCATATCAGCCAACATAATAACCATATCAGGCTGATATTTTTCAGCTATAGCCAATAACAAACTATCTTTATTGTTGGTGTTTTTTCTTGTATAAATCGAAGAACAGTCTCTGTTTCTCTGTTCATCGATATATTTTTCCAGCTCGTTCAATAAGCGATGAGACAAAGATCCATTTTCTATTGAAATAACATAACTACCTTTTTTCTTACGATCAGAAGCGTTTAATAACATAGAGTATAGAATTTCTCCATTACTATCCTCCTTAAAATTAGAATTATGTATAATGCAGACTGTACCCTTTGGTACATATATGCTTTTTTCTTTCACAGCATCTCCTGTTTCTGCATTACGAACTACACTGGAAACCATTTGTTTTCCAGTAGCACAACTCACCAAGCAAACTGTACACAACATTAAAAGATAAAATGAACACCTCATAATATTCAATTTTAAATTAAACATCAATAATAAGAAGTAAGTACTTTCCACTCTAACAATTCTCAAATATAGTTTTTTTTATTACAACAATGTAAGAAAATTCTCATTATTATATTCTAATAGTCAACAATATAAAATAAATTCTTATATATATTTTTTCTTATCACTGTTCGGTTATATTTCTCAATACAAATCTATAAATGTTTCTCCCTATATAAAGAGATCCAACCTATACTATATTTCCTACCACTAACAGTACACTTGTATACATACAAACAGTAACTTTGATATAAAAAGAACTCAAGGAGCGGAATATTAGAACATCCAGATGTTTCCCATTATAACATCCGGATGTTATAAATACAGCAAGAGCATACCAATATCCATATCACATTAATAAACAACATATTAAATGCATGCATTTATAGACATAATAATATACTATTTTTATATTTTAGATTATATGCTATGTGGATACCATCAGCAGTTTCAGAAGAATAAATAAATGCAGAACAAAAAAAATTCCACCTGTTATGAACTTTAAGGGAATTAGCCGTTTCGTTCAAAACAGGTGGAAGAAGATAAACACTCTTGTTTATTCCATTTCCAATGTACCGAAGAAATCGGGACGATGAAAATCTGGTTTCTCTATCTCGATAGGATTCCAGGAAAGGAAATGCGGAGTTTGAAGTTCGTCACCACATTTGTAGAAGTTCGCCTTTATTGTTTTACCATCCAGTGAGGTTAACTGATGTTTAAAAAATGCAGTATAAGGAATAACCAAGGCAACCTCCCAGGTTATTTCTCCTACCCGCTCTTCAAAAGGTACACGTCCGAGACTTGACCAACGCTGTACCTGAGCCGTTACATCTACCGGCGCATGTTCACGGTTGTTACGTTGTGGACCGGCCCCTATCAAAACAGTCCCAATACAATTACATTCAATATTATAGTAGATTCCGTCGCCGGCAGGAATAGAAAAGAACTCCACACAGGAATCAGTCCACACCGAACCGTTATCTTCGCCATAGCGGGCACGCACGCTGGCCTCTGTTACTTTAAAATGCAGCAAAATGGCACTCTCTGTATGAGCTACCCGAAATTCTACTTTCGGACAATAAGGATATTCTGTCCAATTCACTTGATTAATAGGCTGGAATCCAATCTTTTCTTCATCCAGCAATTTAGGAAGTGAACTGACTTCCACGTTGGCTACACTAATTTTTTTTACTTTCATAGCTTCATGTATTTCTATAAGTCAAACAAAAGTAATATATTTGTGGTTAGTTTCACCTTAAACCCGGCAAAAAGTGAAAAAATTCATCCTTTTATTCTTAGTTATACTTAATACAGTCACCGTTCTTGCTCAGAAACAAAACATAACTTTCAGTCATCTGACTACTGATGACGGGTTATCTCAGTTTTCTGTGAACAGTCTCTATGTAGACGAAGAAGGGGGAATCTGGATAGGCACACGTGAAGGGCTGAACCGTTACAATGGTAATAATATAAAAACATTCAAACTACAGAAAAACAATCCTAACAGTTTGTTCTGTAATACCATTCTTCGTATTACAGGAGATCAGAAAGGAAAAGTCTATGTGCTATGTACGGAAGGTGTAGCCGAGTTCGACCTTACCACCCAAAAGTTTACCACTTTATTGCAAGGAAAAGTCACAAGTATTTATTTTAACGAACGTCTTTTTATCGGTAAAAAGGATGAAGTATATGTATTCAATAAGGAGACACGGAACTTTGATCTTACTTACCACTTGGCAGGAAAAGATATTTCTATCGTTTGCCTCCATCTTGACGATAAAGGTAATCTATGGATGGGAACCGAAAACAGCGGCGTTTACAAACTAGACAAAAACAAAACACTTACCCACCCCATTGAAAAGGGAAATATAACAAGTATTTACCAGGATTCTTCAAAAGAGCTATGGATCGGAAGCTGGGAATACGGATTATATCACATCGACAGAGGGGGAACAATACACAATATGCGTCACGACCCGTTAAATCCAAATAGTGTTTCTTCTGATTTTGTCAGAGATTGTTGTGAGGATAACAATGGAAATATTTGGATCGGTACATTTAATGGGCTGAATCGTTATCAAAAGAAGAATGGCCGTTTTGACGTTTATACAGCAGGCCATGAAACAGAAAGCCTCACGCACTCTTCTATCTGGTGCATTGTAAAGGACGCCCAGGGTACCTTGTGGCTCGGTACCTATTTCGGAGGAGTAAATTATTTCAATCCGGAATACGAAATTTATACCCGATACAAAGCTTCCGATACAGAACGGGATGGCCTAAGTAGTTCTATCATCGGACGTATGATAGAAGATAAGGATGGAAATTTATGGATATGTACAGAAGGAGGTGGAGTAAATGTCTATTACCGAAAAGAAGGGACTTTCCGATGGTTACGCCACGAAGAGGGACGCAACAGTACTTCGCATAATAACGTAAAAGCGATCTATTATGATCAAAAGGGTGAAAGAATGTGGTTCGGAACCCACTTAGGCGGACTTAATAAACTGGATTTACGTACGAACCGCTTCACTCATTACAGAATGAAAGAAGATGATCCCCACTCATTACCCTCAGACATCATCCGGGATATAACTCCTTTCCATGATCAGCTCATTGTGGGTACACAAAACGGGGTATGCCTATTTGATCCGGAAACAGAAACCTGCCAGCAACTCTTCAAAGATACCAGAGAAGGACAGGCTATAAAAATGGTGGCCGATTTATTTGTTGATAGAGACAGTACACTTTGGATTGCTGCAACAGGCGAAGGCGTTTATTCCTATCGGTTTGATACAGATAAACTGACCAATTACCGACATGACCCAACAATTCCGAACGATGTCGACAATCATACAAACAGTATCAGTAACAACAATGTAAACAGTATCATGCAGGACAGCCAGGGCAACTTATGGTTTTCTACATCAGGCAGCGGGCTCGATCTGTATCACAAGGAAACAGATAGTTTTGAGAATTTCGATATGCAGAAAAACGGCCTCTCCAGTGATTGTATCTACGAAATACATGAATCGTCTTTTGAAAAAAACTGCCTGCTGCTCATTACTAATCAAGGATTCTCCCAGTTTGATGTTCCTAACCGAAGATTCCACAATTACAGCATTGAAAACGGATTTCCTTTAACTGCTGTGAATGAGAATGCACTGTATATCACCCGTGACGGAGAAGTATTCCTGGGTGGTGTACAGGGAATGATATCCTTTCACGAAAAAGCTCTGTTTTTTACCCCAAAATCATACAATATCCTCCTGTCACGTCTCGTCGTCAACGGAAAAGAGATTGCTCCGGATGACGAAACCGGTATCTTGCAATACTCTTTATCTTATACTCCCGAGATTACCCTACAGGCGAATCAGAATATGTTTAGTATCGAATATGCCACCTCGAACTATATTCCTGCCAACCGGGATAAAATACTTTATCGTCTCGAAGGATTTTCCAATGAATGGAACAGTGTACAACGCGGTCAAAACTTCATCACATACACCAACCTGAATCCCGGTACGTATACTTTTATAGTAAAGACCCAGCGGGAAGATATCAAAGCAATCCGGCTAAAAATTCATATTCTTCCACCATGGTATAAGACTTGGTGGGCGTACCTTATTTATGTTGTGTTAACAGGTAGTCTGCTATTATATCTTATCCGGGTTTATAAATCGAGAATCCGTTTGCGTGAATCTCTCAAATACGAACAGAAACATATTGAAGATCTGGAATCATTAAATCAGTCCAAACTAAGATTCTTCACTAATATTTCTCATGAATTCCGTACACCACTTACACTTATTGTGGGGCAGATAGAAACGCTGTTACAAATACAGACATTTACTCCAACTGTGTATAATAAAATTTTAAGGATTTACAAAAGCAGTATGCAATTGCGCGAGTTAATCGGAGAGTTACTGGATTTCCGTAAACAGGAACAGGGACATATGAAGATTAAAGTAAGCAGGCATAATCTGGTTACTTTCCTTTATGAAAACTACTTATTATTTTTAGAGTATGCCAGCAGCAAAAAAATCAACTTCAAATTTAAAAAAGAGGAGGAAGACATTGAAGTATGGTATGACCAGAAGCAGATGCAAAAAGTCATCAACAATTTACTCTCCAACGCATTAAAGCATACTAAGGAAGAAGACACGATCTCTATCTGTGTAAAAAAACAAAACGGCAATGCTGTCATCATAATACAAGATACAGGTTCGGGTATTGATGCTGCCGAGATAGATAAAATATTCGACCGCTTCTATCAGACTGAGCAGCTTGACACTTTAGCAGTAGGTGCCGGAACCGGAATAGGACTGGCATTAACCAAAGGTATCATTGAGTTACATCACGGTACAATATCCGTAGAAAGTGAAAAAGGTAAAGGCAGTAGCTTTATTATCACATTAAAATTAGGCAACGGGCACTTTGAACAAGAGCAGATTTCCCTGAAAGAAGAGATCATACAACAGCAGGAACCCGTACAGCCAGGTACTGCCGCTGTAATGGCAGAAGCAGCTTTAGACAACGACATCGTTCCGACTCACCCATCAGATATTAAAATGCTGATTGTGGAAGATGATGCATCTATTCGTGAAATGCTGGCAGAACTCTTCCGAACTTTCTATCAGGTTATTACTGCATCGGATGGCGTAGAAGCATTGGAACTGGTACAGAAGGAAATGCCAGGTATCGTGTTAAGTGATGTAGTCATGCCTCGTATGTCCGGAACGGAATTGTGCAAACAGATCAAAGGCGAGTTTAATACCTGCCATATCCCGGTCGTTTTACTTACAGCAAGAACTGCCGTAGAACATACTGTAGAAGGATTACGTCTTGGAGCTGATGATTATATCACAAAACCATTCAATATCAACATATTAGTTTCACGTTGCAATAATCTTGTCAATTCTCGTATTCAGTTGCAGGAGAAGTTTACAAAACAGCCTCAGGCATTTGCACAGATTCTGGCCACAAATCCTATGGATAAGGAGATGTTGGACCGTGCTATGGAAATTATAGAAAAGTATCTGGATGATTCAACTTTCAATGTCAATACCTTTGCCCGTGAAATGGGAATGGCACGTACCAACCTGTTCAGTAAGCTAAAAGCCGTAACCGGACAAACTCCCAATGATTTCATACTTACCATCCGTCTGAAAAAAGGTGCCGTTATGTTACGGAACAATCCAGAGTTGAACATTACAGAAATTTCGGATAAAGTAGGGTTCTCTTCATCGCGATATTTCAGTAAATGTTTTAAAGATGTATATCACGTCAGTCCGATGAATTATCGAAAAGGAGAAGAAGGAGAAGACGACGAAGAAGAAGAGTGATTAGTGGTTAATGATTAGTGATTAGTGATAAGTGATTAGTACCATACAGGAAAATTGTGCAGCCTACTAATCACTTATCACTAATCACTAACCACTAATCACCCATCCCTAATCGCTTATCACTCCCCATTATGTACTTTTCTTGCCTTTATCCGTACAACATTATCCACTATCTTGTTTCATGAGGACTATCTTTGCACTGTAGAAATCCTTAAACAATAAAAACCATGAAACAGGTATTGTATACTTTACCTCTACTTTCCGGTATCACTTTGATAACGAGTTGTGGAGTCAGTGCCCAAAAAGAAACTGGAAATAACAAGCAACAAAAACCTAATATTATCTATATTTTTGCTGACGATCTTGGCATTGGTGATCTTAGTTGTTACGGAGCAACCAAAGTTAGTACCCCTAACATTGACCGGCTGGCAGGACAAGGTGTACAGTTCACCAATGCCTATGCAACTTCCGCCACCAGTACTCCTTCCCGGTTCGGACTATTAACAGGCATGTATCCCTGGCGACAAGAAAACACAGGAATTGCTCCGGGAAACTCCGAATTAATTATTGATACTACTTGTGTCACGATGGCCGACATGATGAAAGATGCAGGATATACTACCGGTGTAATAGGGAAATGGCATCTCGGACTAGGTCCCAAAGGAGGAACCAACTTCAATAAACAGATATCACCCAATACACAAGACATCGGTTTTGATTACGAATTTGTAATTCCTGCTACCGTAGATCGTGTACCTTGTGTGTTCGTAGAGAATGGGCGGGTAGTAGGACTCGACCCGAACGACCCGATTACAGTCAGCTATAATCATAAAGTGGGTAACTGGCCTACAGGTGAAGAAAATCCAGAGTTGGTTACACTCAAACCCAGCCAAGGGCACAACAATACAATTATTAATGGTATTCCCCGCATCGGATGGATGACAGGAGGAAAATCGGCTCTCTGGAAAGACGAAGATATTGCCGACATCATTACCAACAAAGCTAAAAACTTCATTTCACAACATAAAGACGAACCGTTCTTCCTGTATATGGGAACACAGGATGTACATGTTCCCCGCATTCCACACCCTCGTTTTGCAGGTAAAAGTGGATTAGGTACCCGCGGTGATGTTATTCTGCAATTGGACTGGACAATCGGTGAAATCATGAATACATTGGACAGCTTGAACCTTACAGACAACACAATGCTAATTTTCACAAGCGATAATGGTCCCGTCATTGATGACGGTTATCAAGACCAGGCTCTTGAAATGCTGAACGGTCATACCCCTATGGGGATTTACAGAGGTGGCAAATACAGTGCTTATGAAGCTGGTACACGCATTCCATTCATCGTTCGCTGGCCGGCAGGCATCAAACCAAGTAAACAACAAGCCCTTTTCTCCCAAATAGACGTTTATGCCTCTCTTGCTTCTTTACTGAAACAGCCTTTGCGAAAGGGGGCTGCTCCTGATAGTCAGGAACATTTAAGAGTGTTATTAGGTAAAGAAGCTGCTAACCGTGACTACGTTGTACAGCAAAACCTGAATAATACACTTGCTATCATCAAGGGACAATGGAAATACATTGAACCCAGTGATGGACCGGCTATCGAGTACTGGACAAAAATGGAATTAGGCAATGATAAACGTGCTCAACTATACAATCTGTCATCTGATCCTTCCGAAAGACAGAATGTGGCAAACGAACATCCCAAAATAGTGCAAGAGTTATCTGCTTTATTAGAAGAAGTAAAGAAATAAAGATCTTATTTTTAATACACAATTCATATGACAAAATACAAATCTATCAGAAATGGTATCTGTGCTACCATAATGGCGGTTACACCTATCCTGCTTTCAGCACAAATAGTTAAACATGACAGGCTTCTGTCTTTCGAATCGGCAGAAGTACCTTCATTTATTTCCGGTACAAACTCCGGTCTATCCATCTCCGACCAACATTATAAAGACGGTACGCACTCCCTGCAATGGAAATTCCAGCCAGGGAGCAGTATCACCATTGATAAAGATCTGAAATTCGAAAAGAAAGATCCGACAGGAGTTGATAAATACCTGTCAGTCTTTGTGGTATGGATATACAATGAAAAGCCAATAGCCCAAACTATGCAATTCGAATTTCTGAAAGATGGAAAAGTATGTACTTCATTCCCTTTCGGATTGAATTTCCATGGATGGCGGGCTGCCTGGGTATCTTATGAACGGGATATGCAAGGGACCCCCGAAGAGGGAATGAACAAAATACGCATTACCGCTCCCTATGTTCCGGGCGAAATATTCATTGATCATTTGCTCACAGCCGCTAAAATGGATCATCGTTATCAAACTGCCGATTTACAAGTGCCGTTTGTTAACAAAGAAACCGGTAATCATTGGTTATTTGCATTAAAATATTCTCAATTAACTCCGGATATCCCACTGGAAAAGACGGTTAGTAACCTGCAACATAAGGAAATAAAAGTAATAGAAAATCGTCTGCGGGAAATAATCTGTCCTCCAAGTGAGGTTACTCCTCAGACGATAGTCAACCTGCGCAAAGCATATGACTCCTATGGTATAACATACAAAGATGGCAAAGTTTCCGGACTTCCTCTTTTTTACGGACGTGCAGCCGAAGCTTACGAACGCATTCTGCCGGATTGGAAAGGAAATATAATAGCCGCTAATAACATGGAGGTTAGCAATTTCTTTAGTTTGATGAACAGAATCGCCGTGGCATATAACAATGCAATAAATCCTCAAGACAAAGACGCGCTCAAGCAAATGTTTATTACAATGTATGATCATATTACCGATCAGGGGATAGCATATGGCAGTTGTCTGGGTAATATCACCCATTACGGTTATAGTTTCCGTCCTTTCTTTACAGCCTATTTTCTGATGAAAGAGGTATTCCGGGAAATAGGAAAACAAGAAGAAGCAGAAAAGGCAATGCTTTGGTATTCGACTGTAAACGATGTATATAATAAACCGAAAACAGCAGGTATCGATATTGATTTCTTTAATACACTCAGTACCGGACGCATCGCCAGCATCCTGTTCATGGAAGATACTCCTGAGAAAGTACAGTATCTGAAATCCTACTCACGATGGCTCAATAATGGTTGTCTACCGGCTGAAGGGTTGAATGATGCCTTCAAAGCAGACGGTTCCGCCTATCACCATTGTAACAATTATCCGGCCTATGCAACAGGTGGTCTTACCGGAGCTACCAACATGATTTACCTATTAAGTCATACCAATTTTGCAGTATCAGAATTAGCTCATCAGACAGTAAAAGAGGTACTTCTCACCATGCGTTTCTATTGTAACAAACGTAGTTTCCCTCTCTCAATGTCCGGGCGTCATCCCAATGGGAAAGGAGAGTTAATTCCCGAGCATTATATTCTAATGGCTCTGGCAGGCTCCCCTGACAGAAAACAAGATATCGACACAGATATGGCCAATGCCTATTTACGCCTTACAGAAGCACCGTATAAATGCAACAAACAAGAAGAATCCTTCAGAAATCTATTTACTGCTAAAGGATTTAGTCCGGAACAGGATCCTGAAGGAAATAAAGCAATGGGATACGCTTGTGTATCCATACAACGTCGTAATAACTGGTCGGCAGTAGCCCGCGGTCATTCGCGTTATCTATGGGCTGCCGAACACTATCGTGGTGCAAACCTTTTCGGACGTTATCTGGCACACGGCAGTCTGCAAATCATGACTGCTCCTCAGGGAGAAGAGGTATCGTCTACCAGCGGCGGATGGCAGGAAGAAGGTTTTGACTGGGGACGTATCCCAGGAACTACAGCCATTCATCTCCCGGTAGATCAGCTGGAAGCCAACATTCTTAATGTAGACGTGTTTTCGGGATATGAAGAAATGCTATATTCGGATGAAGCGTTTGCAGGAGGTATCTCACAGGAACACCGGAACGGAGCATTCGGTATGAAGCTTCATGAACATGATAAATACAATGGCTCACACCGCGCCCGTAAATCTTTTCATTTCTTTGACGGAGTGATTGTATGCCTTGGCTCGGATATTGAAAATACAAACAATGAATATCCTACAGAAACAACCATCTTCCAGCTTGCAGTAAAAAATGAGGCCGAACACAATTTCTGGAAAAATTACCAAGGAAATGGAAAGTACTGGATAGATCACATCGGAACAGGTTATTATGTTCCTGTCGTTGCCAAGTTCGAAAAAAACTTTCCGCAATACTCACGTAAGCAAAATACCGGAGAGAAAACCGAAGGAGACTGGGTATCACTAACTGTCGATCATGGTAAAGCACCCAAAGGAGGCTCCTATGAATATGCGATTCTTCCCCAGACAACCCAGACAGAGATAAGCAGTTTCGCTAAAAAGCCATCTTATAAGGTACTTCAAAAAGATCGTAATGCACATATCGTACGCGATCTGAAGAGTAATACTACTTCCTATATCTTATTTGAAACTCCGGATATGTTACCGAAAGGTCTCATACAAAAGGTAGATACCTCTTGTCTCATCATGTTACGCGAGCATAAGCAGGAAGCGGTACTTACCGTATGCCAACCTGACCTGGCACTCTATCGGGGGCCTTCCGATGATATATACGATGAGCAGGGAAAACGCATCGAACGCAGTATTTACTCCCGTCCCTGGATAGGAAATCCAAGCCAATCAATCCCCGTCCGTATCGAGCTAAAAGGCAAATGGGGAATCAATGAAACTCCCGGGTGTAAAACAGTCTCATCAGATACTAAAAAAACAGTATTAGAGTTTACCTGCACAGATGCAGCAAATCTGGAAGTTAAACTAATTAAAAAGGAATAAGAACTAATTCCCAATAAATACTATAAACGGGAGTTTAAAGAAGTAGTACATTGTATAAACTAATTTAAAATGACTATTTAAAATTGTATAGTTAGTATGAATTAATACCTGATCTACTCTCATAAACTTATGCATAAAAGATTATTAGTAAGTATCTTTATTTCTTTCATCTTCTCTTTACAGGGAGTGGGAGAAGAAATTTCGTTTAATCATCTTACTACTGAGGATGGTTTATCTAATAATTCGGTCATGTCTATGTATCAGGATGAACGGGGATTCATATGGATAGGCACACGTAATGGTGTTAATTTATATAATGGAAGAAACTTTAATGTCTATCAATACGATAAAGACAATTCAAACAGCTTGCATTATAACCATGTAGCCCAGATTGTAGGCGATAGGAAAGGGACTGTCTTTTTTATGACGAGTAAAGGGGTATCTGCGTTTGATATAAAAAAAGAAACCTTTACGACCTTAATTTATAATAATGTATTAGGCATGTATTATAAAGAGGCACTATATATCAGTATGAAGAATTCTATTTATCAATATAATGGTAAAGAGTTCGAACTTTATTATAGTTTACCGGATAAAGACGCATTAATTAATCATATTTGTTTGCAAAACGATTCAATTATGATTGGTACTATGAATAAAGGAATTTATATAGTAGGTAAAGATAGTAAAATAAACCATTTGATTCCTCATGCACGAGTTTGTGATTTGTTGAAAGATAGCTCCGGGCGTTTTTGGATTCCAACATGGGAACATGGTTTGTATATGTTACAAGGAAAAACACTTAAAAACTTTCGTTGCAAAACGGATGATCCGTCTTCGATCAGCTCTGATTTTGTCTATAAATGTTGTGAAGATAAAAAAGGAAATATTTGGGTCGGGACATTTAATGGTTTAAATCTATATCATAACGAAACGGAAACTTTTACAAGTTATACCAAAAGTGATAAAAGGACAGCGCTCTCATACCCTTCCATATGGAGTTTACTGTGTGATGAGCAAGGTACGATCTGGGCCGGCACTTATTATGGCGGAATCAATTATTTTAATCCGAATAATCAGATATATACAAAGTATAATACATCTTTAATTGAATCAGAAGGACTTAGCTTCCAAGTTGTTGGGCAAATTATTGAAGATAAAGAGCATCATTTATGGATATGTACGGAAGGTGGAGGACTTAATAAATTCGACAGGACAACAAATACATTTACTTGGTATAAGTCCACTAAAGTATCGAATAGCCTGTCGCATAATAATGTCAAGGCACTTTTTTACGATAGAAACAGAAACGTTTTGTGGATTGGTACCCACTTGGGTGGATTGAATAAGCTGGATATTACTACAGGACATTTTACTCATTATTTATCTGATCCGAACGATAGTAAATCATTACCGTCAAATGTAATTCGAACGATAGTTCCATATCAAAACAAATTAATACTGGCTACTAACCGAGGCATATTCATGTTTGATTCAGAAACTACAGAAGGAGAAATAATATTATACGATTCGGGCTTACATTCAGCTATTGAATTGAAAATCGACTCTCGGGGAGTGTTGTGGATTACAGGTAGTGACGAGTTGGAAGGTATCTTTGCCTATAATTTTTCTACAAAGAAGTTGAAAAGATATGTTTCAAGTCCCAAAGCAAATAGCATAAGTAGTACGGTTATCAACCATATTTTTGAAGATAGCCGGAAAAGACTTTGGTTTTGTACAAATGAGAACGGACTTGACTTATATGACCCTCTTACCGACAGTTTTGAGAATTTTGATAAACGCAATAATAACTTTGCCAGTAATATCATTTATAATATATGTGAACTTTCGCAAGATGAGTTGTTACTAACTACTGACCACGGTTTTTCGATTTTTAATTTAAAAGAAAAACGGGCAGAGAACTATGGCAAGGAAAATGGACTTCCCATGATTGATGTAAGGAAGAAATCGTTATGTAAAACAAGTGATGGAGAAATATTCATTGGGGGAGTAGACGGTATGTTTTCTTTTAAGCCCGAACGCCTTAAACCTGTTTTTCATTCATATTCCATTTTGCCTTATCAACTTTTTATTAATGGAGAGAAAGTTGCTGTCAATGGTCAAGACGGCATTTTATCACAAAGTTTGTCTTTAACTAAGCGCATTGTATTAAAATCCCATCAAAACAGAATTGATATCGAATACGCTTTTACTGACTATCTGCCTTCTTACAGAGAGGATATTGTGTATTTCTTAGAGGGATTTTCCAAATCATGGACAAGTATGCGTAGTAAAAATACAGTAACCTATGAAAATTTGTCTCCAGGTAAATATGTCCTTGTAGTGAAGGCTCAAGGTGAAAATAGTAGTTTGGTACCAGAAAGCCGTTTGGAGATAGAAGTTTTACCTCCTTATTACCGAACGATATGGGCTTATTCGGCTTACTTTTTTTGCCTGGCAATTTTAAGTTTTTATCTGGTTCGCGTGTATAAAAAGCGTATTGAATTGCAAGAATCTCTTAAATATGAGAAAAAGCATACAGAAGATCTTGAGAAACTAAATCAGGCTAAGTTGCGTTTCTTCACAGATATTTCACATGAATTCCGAACCCCTTTGACATTAATTATCGGACAGATAGAGATACTTCTACAAACACGTTCACTGGTTCCGGGCGGATTTAATAAAATTTTAAGTATATACAAAAGTTGCTTGCATCTAAGAGAGCTACTAACCGAGCTACTTGATTTTAGAAAGCAAGATCAAGGGTATTTGAAGATTAAGGTAGTTGAGAGTAATATAGTTAGTTTTTTATATGAGCACTATTTACTTTTTAATGAATATGCCTTACATAGGCGTATTCATTTTCAATTCTGTAAAGAAGTAGACGACTTGAAAGTCTGGTTTGATCCCAAACAGATGCATAAAGTATTCAACAACCTCATCTCAAATGCTTTTAAGTATACGAAGGAAGGTGAAGATATCAAAATTTCGATTCAGAAGGAGAACGAGGAAGTTGTTATTGAAATTATCGATACCGGTGTCGGCATTGCTCCGAAAGATATGGATAGAATATTTAATAGGTTTTATCAAGTAGATCAAGATTCTTCATTTCAGGGGACAGGCATTGGACTTGCTCTATCAAAAGGTATTGTTGATTTACATCATGGTAGAATTGAAGTTCGAAGTGAAGGATTAGGAATGGGAACGACTTTTCGCATATATCTTAAGATTGGAAATAATCATTTTCAGAAAGAACAGATCGGTGAAAAGGAGGAAAATATCGATTACTTAAGACAAATTTCTATGCCGGAGTCATTCCAATCACTCTTGTTACAGGAAGATGCAGTATCTTCTGATAATAATGTAGAGGAAGTAAATACGAGTAGCGTTAAGATATTGATTATTGAGGACAATCTCTCTTTGAGAAATATGTTAATTCAGATTTTTAGACCGTTTTATATGGTTCTATCATCTTCGAACGGGTTGGAAGGATTGGAAATATTACGTAGTGAGATGCCCGACATTGTGCTTAGTGATATCGTCATGCCGGGGATGTCCGGAATTGAATTATGTCAGATTATAAAAAAAGATTTAGACACGTGCCATATTCCGGTTATTCTTCTAACAGCTAAAACAACCGTAGAAAATAATTTGGAAGGATTACGGATAGGAGCGGATGACTATATCACAAAACCGTTTAATGTTAATATTCTTCTTTCCAGATGCAATAATCTTGTCAATAATCGGATTATGCTTCAGGAAAAATTCAGCAAACAGCCTCAGGCTATGGCTCAGGTGCTTGCAACAAATGCCTTTGATAAAGAATTTTTAGATAGAGCAGTAGCGGTCGTAGAGCAGCATTTGGATGATTTTGAATTCAATATGGACTCATTTGCTTCTGAGCTTGGGATGGCACGTACCAAACTTTTCACCAAGATGAAAGCCATTGCGGGACAAACGCCTTATGAATTTATTATGACATACCGTCTCAAGAAAGCTGCTATAATGCTCAAATCTAGTCAGGAATTAGCTATTTCGGAGATATCGGATCGACTTGGATTTAGTTCTCCCAAATATTTTACTAAATGCTTTAAAGACCGATACCATGTAGCTCCGCTAAATTACCGTAAAGATGATTAGAATGATTTTAGTTCTATAATACGCTTTAATCTCATGCAATATCGTTGAAATGGGTGATTTTGTACTTATCCTACCCCTGTTTTGTACTGACACAGGTGTTCTTAATCTTTTCCTATGTGTATTTTTGCATATTCGCAAATGGCAGTAAATTAAAATACGATAAAGAATGAAATTCAAAGAGTAGCAATTGAAGAAACCCGGTTGGGGATTCCTGTTATAATTAATGATGAAGCTTTACATGGCCCTATCCACAGCCTATTGTACTATCTGGTACTTGGGATTTAGATTTGATCCGTAGGATAGGAAATGCTATTGGAAAAGAGACCTATAGTCGGGGGATTCGTCAGGTATTATCTCCAACTTTAGACCTTGCACGTGATCCGCGTCATGGAAGAATGAAAGAGACGTACGGGGAAGATTCTTATTTGGCAGCTTGATTTGGTGTTGAATTTATAAAAGGTGTACAGGGGAACGGAGTAATCTGTAATCCCAAACATCTTTTAACAGATTTCGTAGCAGATGGAGGATGTGATACCGGGAATATCGCTTTGAACGAAAGAGAACTACATGAATTACATATGGTACCCTATCGGGCAGCTGTTATAGAAGCGAAGTCCAAGTCATTGATGGCTACATACAATGCAATTGAAGGTAAAAGCTATATCTTTAATTAACAATTGATTTTGTAAGATTAATAGATCGGAAAGTATAAGTGAATAATAGGATACAGTTGGTTGTAATTTGAATAAAATATAGAAATATGAAGTCTAAATCATTTTTAATAATAGTGTTGTTGACTTGCTATTCATCATTAAGTTATAGTCAGGTTTCATCTGTGAAACTTAGTACTTATAAAAAAGGGAATCAGAATATCACTGTTTATCAGTCTGATATGGGTGGTGGTGGATATATAACCGGTATTGTACAAGATCCTCTGAATAGTAATATACTGTATGCTCGAAGTGATGTTGCCGGTATTTTTAAGAGTGTGGATGGTGGTAAAAGCTGGGCTGTAAAGAATTCCGGTATGAATAAGATGAGTGATCATTATTGCCATTCTCTCGCTATAGATCCATTCGATAATAAAAGACTGCTACGCGCATCCGGTGATGTGCGCAGTTTTCGCTTCACAGGACGTATTCACCGTTCTGATGATGGAGGAGAAAGTTGGTATCTTGTAAAAGATGGACTCGATTATTACGGTAATGGCCCGACACGTATGTTTGGAGAGCTTATTGTTTTCAATCCGGACAGAAAAGGTGAGGTCGTAGCAGGAAGTTTCTCCAAAGGCCTTTGGATGAGCCATGACAATGGTGAGACATGGACCTGCAAAGGGTTAGAAGGAGAGCGTATGTCTTCTGTACAATTCTGTGATAATCGTATTTATGTGTGTACAATCTCCGATAAATATAGTAATGATCCTAAATCTTATAGATTTAGCGAAGATCCCAAATCACTACAAGATTTTAGGAGAAATAAAAAGACTCGTATATATACGTCAAACGACTGCGGGGAAAGTTGGCAAGTTTTATATGAGAGTAATAAATTAGCTGCTATATATGAGATAATTGTTACTGATCATGGAAACACTGTGTTATTTACGGCAGATGTGGGAGTATATCGTAGCGAGAACGGTGGAAAATCATTTAAACTCATCTCCGATCTACCATCAGAAAACTGTTATCGTACTTTGGTACAATCTTCCCTTGAACCGTCCGTATTCTATGCTGCTGAGATGATACCATCGGGAAAGGCAGATATTCCCATTTATCGTTCTGCCGATAAGGGACGTACTTGGCAATTAATTTCTCCAAATTGTAGTTCTGAAAATTTGTCATGTTTCCCCGCTTGGCATGGAAATGATACCAGAAGGTTGGGTGATTCGCGCATATCGCATATTCTGCCGGATAACGTTAATCCAAACAAACTATACATTGCCAACTGGTGGGGGATAACGGTTACTGAGGATCTAGGCAAAAACTATTGTGGCAATTATTTTAAGGGAATTGGAATTATCTGTTGCGAGACATTGTTGCAGCATCCCTCCCGTCCCGATCAACTCATTTCAGGGGTATGTGACCACGCTCCGGCTCTATCTACCGACTGTGGCAAAACCTTTTCAACTATTCCTGCTAATTACGGTCCGGCACGTACAGTCTGTCTGTCTCGGTTCAATCCAGACCTGTTGCTTTTTGTAGATGAGAGAAAGGGAGAGTACATTCGATTATACAAGAGTGAAGATAATGGAAAGAGTGCGGAGAAGAAGTGGGAGATGGAAAATAAAAATTTTATTCAGGATATAAAGGAAGATCCTATTGTAAAAGGGCGTTTTTGGGCATATGTTGAGGGAGATTCCAATTCGCAATATCATCCTGGTGTCTATGTCTCGAATGATTGGGGAGAAACATGGAATACAACTGACACTAATCCCTTTATTAATCTGAAATCGGTTCCTGAAGATGAATTTAAGATTGATAGGGACTTAACTCCAATTGTGAATCATCAATATAAAAATGGATGTGGTACAGGGCAAATGTTGGCCATTGATTCTCAACAAGCAGGTGTAATATATGCCGGGGAATGGACCACTGGAATCTATCGCACGCTTGATGGAGGAAATAATTGGGAAAATATAGGAGGTGGACTTCCTTTTGACAAACAGAAAAATGAGATATTGCAATTTGTTTATGCCGACCCATATCGTGCAGGAGTTGTTTATGCCGGATTTTGGAATAAAGGTTTATGGAAAAGCAGTGACTTTGGAATCACCTGGCAACAAATAGAATTGGGAGGCAACAAGAATTGTAATGCATCTTCTATGTCGATAAATCGTGATGAGAAAGGTGGAGAACTAATGGCGCTGGGTTGCTCTAATCATCCGTTAGGAGATACTGATACCGCTTTATGGATTAGCTACGATAATGGCGGTTCGTGGAAAGATATATATGATTATTCCATAGGTTGTGCCCGGTTTCTATCTGTTGTTACCAATGCCAACCAGCAACGTATTTATGTGGCGACGGCGGGAAATGGAGTTCTGTATTTCGATTTGTCAGGGAAGTAGAGACATAGTGCTTGCTGTTCTCCCTTCTACTATATCTGATTACTTTTATATGTAGATGTGTAGGTATATAGTGATTATTAATGTACAAAATATATAGTATGATGAAACTTAAATTAGTAATGCTGTCTTCACTCTTGTTGACGGCAGTTTGGGTGGAGGCTCAATCAACAAAGTTGTATCCTCCTAAAAAACAAATGTATCATAAAGGTTGGATCGATTTTAATAAAAATGGAAAACTCGATGTTTATGAAGATCCGAAACAACCGATCGAGAATCGTATCAAGGACCTGTTGAAACAGATGACTTTGGAAGAGAAGACTTGCCAATTGGCTACTTATTATGGGCATCGCAAATGCCTGAAAGACAGTCTGCCTACGGCCGAATGGAAAAATATGATATTCAAAGACGGAATATGCAATATCGATGAGCATATTTCTCTCAAGCCGATGATCAAGGAAAATTCTTCTCCGTACAATATGGCAAATGCCATCCGCGAAACACAGCGCTTTTTCGTTGAGTACACCCGCTTAGGCATACCTGTGGATTTTACAAATGAAGGCATTCGTGGTCTAGCTGCCCGGCATGCCACCAGTTTCCCGTCTATGAATGCGTTAGGATGTACTTGGAATAAAAAGATAGCTTATTTACAAGGGGCTATTCAGGGTAAAGAAGCACGCGCACTGGGATATACCAATGTATATGCTCCCATTCTGGATGTGGTTCGCGATCAGCGTTGGGGACGTTTTGAAGGAACGATTGGTGAGGACCCTTATCTGGTGGCACGTATGGGAGTGGAAATGGCGAAAGGAATCCAGGACCAGCGCGTGGTGTCAACTCCCAAACATTTTGTCGGTTATGGCGATTGTAAGGCTGCCAGACAGTATTTCACGCGTACAGATCCGCACATTACTCCTTCAGAGATGTATTATATCCACGAATATCCCTTCCGTAAAGTATTTCAGGAAGCCGGTGCTCTCGGTGTGATGTGCGCTCTGAATGACTATGATGGTGATCCGATAGCCGGAAGTTATGAATTCCTGACCCGAAAATTACGGGGTGAAATGGGATTTAAAGGATATGTAGTTTCCGATAGCTATGCCATTGAACGTATGACTGTCTTCCACAATGTATGTGAAGACTTGGAAGAATCTACTTTACGAGCCTTGCAGGCCGGACTGAATGTCCGTACCCGTTTTGATAGTCCGGATGTATACATCAATCACATTCGCACTTTAGTAAAAGAGGGGCGATTGTCGGTCGAAAAGCTGGATGAGCTGGTTTCTCAGGTGCTATATGTTAAGTTCTGGATCGGATTGTTCGATCAACCATATACCGGTGATGCCGTACAAGCACAGGCTTTGCTGAAATGTGATGATCACATGGAGACTGCTTTGCAGGCATCACGCGAATGTATGGTATTGCTAAAGAATGACAATAATACATTGCCGTTATCTTCCGATATTAAGAAGATAGCTTTAATCGGGCCTAATGCCAATACTTGCAATTACGTACCGACACACTACGGTCCGATGGATTTTCATTTTGTAAGTGTTTATGACGGTTTGAAAAATATTTGTGATAAAAAAAACATTGAAGTTAATTATACGTTAGGTATTGGTTTGGTAAATGAAGGTTGGCCTGAGAGCGAATTGTTTCCGCAGCCCTTATCCAAAGAAGAGAAAGAAAGCATTGCCGAAGCTGTCGAATTGGCAAAACAAAGCGATGTGGCCGTACTTGTATTGGGTGACGGGACAGCAACTTCCGGTGAAAGCCGTACACGTACCAGCCTCGATTTACCCGGTCATCAGGAACAATTGCTCGAGGCGGTTATTGAAACCGGAAAACCTGTAGTAGTGGTTTTGATATGGGGTCGTCCGGCTACCATTAATTATGCCGACAGGTATGCATCGGCCATTCTGGCCGCACCTTATCCCGGTGCACAAGGCGGACAGGCTATTGCGGAAACCTTGATGGGAGAGTATAATCCCGGAGGGAAATTGAATAGTACTTGGCCCCGATCGATAGGGCAATTACCTATGAATGTTCCATGCAAGCCGGGAGCTAATGACGAGCCTCCATTAAGCTACCCGAATGCCTGTGTTTGCGGATTACTTTATTGCTTTGGGTATGGTTTGTCGTACACGACTTTTGAATATGATGCTTTGGCTATCGATAGTATACAATCCAAGACGGGTAATGTAAATATTTCCTGTCGCATTACCAATACTGGAAAAGTGGCGGGAGACGAAGTGGTACAACTCTACCTGAATGATGTGATAAGCTCCACTACTACTTATGAAAAGAACCTCCGTGGCTTTGAACGTGTGCATCTATTACCGGGCGAGTCTAAAGTGGTTCGTTTCAGTATTGTACCGGACGATTTGAAACTCATTAATCTTCAAAACCAGAAAGTGGTGGAATCGGGAGAATTCAAAGTGATGATTGGTGCCTCTATTGAAGATATCCGATTGGAAGACAGTTTTTTTGTTACCAACGGTGCAAAGACTTATAAGAAAAAAGAGAAAGTGGTAACTAAAGACACGTACCATAAGTTGATGATGCGCGACCCCGATAAAGAAGGTAAGAATCAGTATAAGAATCAGTAATTATATATCTATACACATGAAAAAAAATAGTTTTTTGTTAATATTGTACCTGCTTATGTCTACGGCAGTGCCGGCACAATTTATTAAACATGAGAGGTTGCTGTCATTTGAAGATCAGGGAGTACCTGTTTTTGTTACGGCCTCTGATTCCGAAGTGTCTATTTCCAGCGATCATTATAAAGATGGGGAAAGCTCTTTACTATGGAAATTTCAGCCCAACGGAGTGCTTTCAATAAAAAAAGAGCTTGGCTTTGAACCGAAAGATCCGACGGGCGTCGATAAGTTCTTGTCAACTTTTATGGTTTGGATATACGGAAAAGAAACAGTGAATGGACAATTGCGTTTCGTTTTCCTGAAAAACGGTAAAGAATGTTGTTCTTTCCCGTATAAGCTCGGTTTCAACGGATGGCGTACGGGCTGGGTTATTTACGAAAGAGATATGGAAGGAGAGCCTGAAGAAGGAATGAATGAAATACGAATTACGGCCCCCGGTGTTGCCGGTGAACTATACATCGATCATCTCCTGACAGCAGCTAAAATAGATCATCGTTGCCCTACTGCCGATCTCCAAGTGCCATTTATCAATAAAAACTCCAACAGTTCGTGGGGATCATTTGCAAAACGTGCTACGTTAGTTCCTGATATACCAGTTGAAACCGTAATCAGCGACGTTCAAAAGAAGCATATGAAAGTAATTGAAGAACGTTTTCTCGGACTCATTTGCCCTTCGAGTGAAGTTACTCCGCATGTAATGAAAACTTTAAGAGATACTTACTCTTTGTATAATATTACCTATAAAAACGGTTCTGTCATCGGTCGTCCCATCTATTACGGGGCTGCCGTAAGCAATGCTTTCAGACGCATTTTACCTGATTGGAACAACTTGGCAGCCCTTAATATGGATGCTGTAGGTTATTTTAACCTGATGAATCGGATTGCTGTAGCTTATAACAATACATTGATTCCAATGGAAAAAGAAGAATTGAAACAGATGTTTCTTGCTATGTATGATCATCTGACCGACCAAGGATGGGACTATGGAAGTTGTCTGGGTACCCTTACGCTTCATGGATATAGTTTCCGTAACTTCTTTACAGCCTATTTCCTAATGAAAAGTGTCTTACATGAAACAGGAAGACAGAAAGCGGCAGGAAGAACCATGCAGTGGTACTCGATGTGTAACGAAACGTTTCACATGCCTAAAAGCCAGGGTGAGAATGCCGACATTTTCAACACGTTGAGTGTAGGCCGGCTTGCCGGGATATTGATTATGGAGGATACGCCTGAGAAAGTGCAATATCTGAAATGCTTCTCCCGTTGGGTTAATAATGGTTGTCTTCCATCTCAGGGACTGACCGAAGTATTCAAAGAAGATGGTTCCGCTTATCATCATTGTAATAATTATCCGGCTTATGGAATCGGAGCCTTGGGAGGAGTCACCAATATGATTTATATATTGCATGGTACTCCGTTTGCAGTATCCCCCGAGGCACATCAGATTGTGAAAAATGTATTACTTACGATGCGTTTTTACTGTAATAAGCGTCATTTGCCTTTATCTATGTCCGGACGTCATCCCAGTGGAAAGGAAGCACTGTCTCCCATCCATTATGCCACTATGGCACGTGCCGGTTCACCCGATGGAACCGATGAGATTGATCGTGAAATGGCGACAGCTTATTTACGTCTTATTAAAGGGGATTTAAAAAACAATCATCAGGAAAAAGTGTTGAAAGATAAAGGATACTATGCCGAAACCGATCCTGAAGGAAATAAAGCAATGGGATACGCTTGTGTATCCATACAACGTCGTAATAACTGGTCGGCAGTAGCCCGCGGTCATTCGCGTTATCTATGGGCTGCCGAGCACTATCGTGGTGCAAACCTTTTCGGACGTTATCTGGCACACGGCAGTCTGCAAATCATGACTGCTCCTCAAGGAGAAGAGGTATCGTCTACCAGCGGCGGATGGCAGGAAGAAGGTTTTGACTGGGGACGTATCCCAGGAACTACAGCCATTCATCTCCCGGTAGATCAGCTGGAAGCCAACATTCTTAATGTAGACGTGTTTTCGGGATATGAAGAAATGCTATATTCGGATGAAGCGTTTGCAGGAGGTATCTCACAGGAACACCGGAACGGAGCATTCGGTATGAAGCTTCATGAACATGATAAATACAATGGCTCACACCGCGCCCGTAAATCTTTTCATTTCTTTGACGGAGTGATTGTATGCCTTGGCTCGGATATTGAAAATACAAACAATGAATATCCTACAGAAACAACCATCTTCCAGCTTGCAGTAAAAAATGAGGCCGAACACAATTTCTGGAAAAATTACAAAGGAAATGGAAAGTACTGGATAGATCACATCGGAACAGGTTATTATGTTCCTGTCATTGCCAAGTTCGAAAAAAACTTTCCGCAATACTCAAGTAAGCAAAATACCGGAGAGAAAACCGAAGGAGACTGGGTATCACTAACTGTCGATCATGGCAAAGCACCCAAAGGAGGCTCCTATGAATATGCGATTCTTCCCCAGACAACCCAGACAGAGATAAGCAGTTTCGCTAAAAAGCCATCTTATAAGGTACTTCAAAAAGATCGTAATGCACATATCGTACGCGATCTGAAGAGTAATACTACTTCCTATATCTTATTTGAAACTCCGGATATGTTGCCGAAAGGTCTCATACAAAAGGTAGATACCTCCTGTCTCATCATGTTACGCGAGCATAAGCAGGAAACGGTACTTACCGTATGCCAACCCGACCTGGCACTCTATCGGGGGCCTTCTGATGATATATACGATGAGCAGGGAAAACGCATCGAACGCAGTATTTACTCCCGTCCCTGGATAGGAAATCCAAGCCAATCGATCCCCGTCCGTATCGAACTAAAAGGCAAATGGGAAATCAATGAAACTCCCGGGTGTAAAACAGTCTCATCAGATACTAAAAAAACAGTATTAGAGTTTACCTGCACAGATGCAGCAAGCCTGGAAGTTAAACTTCATAAGAAATAAAACGAAGGAGATTAAGTATGAAAAACGGCCTTCTATTTATTGTGTATCTTTTGTTGTCCAAAACACTGGAATGGGAGGATGGTACGGTAACTACCCAAGGGCAACTGGAACGTCCCTTCATTTTGTTTGAGGATGGTAAACCGGCTTATATATTCTTCGCAACGATGGATGGTCCCGGAGGATTTGAAAATGCAACACGGTCATGGAATATGGTAATTCCGATTATGAAGTAAAAGTCATTTTTACCAAAGCCGCAATTTTTCAAACTGATCTTAGAAAAGTAAAACTCTACTACTCAAAAGAACATTAAATCATTTATAAAATAATAGTTACTATGTTTGTAAACACTGAAAACCAACGCTCGTCGGGACGGGTGGTCCCGCCCCTTGCCGCTGGGCG
>NZ_JAASHC010000021.1:0-91444 GCF_019734355.1 Bacteroides sp. K03 | reverse complement strand
ACGCCCAGCGGCAAGGGGCGGGACCACCCGTCCCGACGAGCGTTGGTTTTCAGTGTTTACAAACATAGTAACTATTATAAACACAATACATGAAGTTAAATAATATCAGAAAATTAAATATAGAAGAAGAAATTCTTTTAGAAGAACTAGTACATCGATCAATTAAAGTTATTTCTCCCGATTGGAAGAATGGTTTATTAGTGGCCTCTTTAGAAGACGGAGGAATGGGAAGTTTGGCTTTATTTCCTTGTGATACACTCAATAAAGTACGACATTTTGGTTCGCAAGTTAGTGAATGCCAATTTAGGGATACCGATGGAGTATTGGTCGTAGCTTCATTATATTTAGATGAAGATGACAAACTTTACGAATTGGATATGTGGAAGGTTGATTTTAGCAAATTAATAAATATTCCTACTCATTTTGAGGATGTAGAATATTCAAATAAATAATCAGAGTAAGAGTCTATTTGCATTGAGGCAAGCATAACGGGGTTTAAATAAAATCACCATATGAAGTTACTTTTAAACACTTTATTGATATATTTAGTAGTTTCAATCTGGTCGTTTGGGTTAGCTAATGCCCAGACTATTAATATTTATGATGAATATAAGGCTAGTAGGAGAATTATTAAAGAAATTATCACCGATAATAATTTGGAAAAGACTTTAACCGGTTATGCTTATGGCGGTTATTTTATCGGCCAGTCTCTTTTTCTCATTATCAAAGAAGGAGATTCTTTTTTTGAAGTATATCAAGGAGAAAAAGGCAAAGGAATTCAAAACACCTATAAATTTGATTTGGCAGACAAGCGGTTAAGTTCTTTATTTGCATGGACAAAACATGATAAAGTAACATATAATATTCAATCCGACAAATACTTCGCTATTTATTACTACTTTGTATTATATGATAAAAGCCATAATAAGAAATTAGAATTTAATATATCAACAATGACTGCATATAAAAATGCTCAAAGATCAAGAAAGTTCCGCAAGTTGCTACCATTTACAAAAGAACAACAGAAGCTTATCGGGGAATTAATTAGTAATTTCTAAATATTTTAGAAAAGCATATCTTTAGAGTATGAAACTATAACAATTAAACACAGAGAATCAAACAACTAAAAAAATCAAATTGCATATCTAATTATAATCAGACTTCTTTTTCTTCTCAAATTTCCCTATACAAGGGGCTCTTTTCTCCACTCTTTTGGTACACAATCGGCGAAAAACATTATATTTGCAGCTATTATAAAATAGCAACAAGTTACAATTCGTAATAACTTGTAGCTTGTAACTCGTAACTAAATAAAAATAATATGAGTATCAAGTATCGACTAATTATTATGAACTTCCTGCAGTTCTTCGTGTGGGGATCGTGGTTAATTTCATTGGGCGGCTACATGGGTGGTGTCTTACATTTTGAAGGAGGGCAAATAGGTGCAATCTTTGCCACAATGGGTATAGCCTCTCTCATTATGCCAGGGCTGACTGGTATTATAGCCGACAAATGGGTAAATGCTGAACGATTATATGGGATACTACATATTCTGGGAGCTGCCAGCCTTTTCTATGCCTCCACAGCCACTGATTATAACCATATGTATTGGGCTATGTTGCTCAATCTGTTGGTATATATGCCTACGCTCTCATTAGCTAATACGGTATCTTACAACTCTCTCGAACAATATAAATGTGACATTGTCAAAGACTTCCCGCCTATCCGTGTATGGGGAACCATCGGTTTTATCTGTGCCATGTGGGCAGTAGATCTCACCGGATTCAAATCCTCTTGTGCACAACTCTATGTGGGTGGTGCAGCAGCACTTATTTTAGGTTTATATTCATTTACTCTGCCCGCTTGTCCGCCTGCCAAAAGTGAAAACAAAAGCCTGCTTTCTGCTTTCGGACTCGATGCTCTGGTATTATTCAAACGCAAGAAGATGGTTATCTTTTTCCTCTTCTCTATGTTATTAGGAGCTGCATTACAAATTACCAACAGTTATGGAGACCTCTTCTTAGGTAGTTTTGCTTCGATACCGGAATTCGCTGATTCGTTCGGTGTAAAACACTCTGTCATCCTACTTTCTATCTCACAAATGAGTGAAACCCTGTTTATTCTTGCCATACCATTTTTCCTCAGACATTTCGGCATCAAGCGCGTAATGCTTATCAGTATGTTTGCCTGGGTATTCCGTTTCGGACTTTTCGGTCTGGGCGATCCGGGTTCAGGGCTATGGATGCTGATACTTTCGATGATTGTCTACGGAATGGCATTCGATTTCTTCAACATTTCGGGCTCTTTGTTTGTTGAATTAGAAGCTAAGCCTGCTATCAGAGCCAGCGCACAGGGATTATTCTTTATGATGACCAACGGATTGGGAGCAATCATCGGAGGATATGCCAGTGGTGCTGTGGTGGATGCCTTCTCGGTATATGCCGACGGTATGTTGGTAAGCCGTGAATGGCCCGACATCTGGTTCATCTTCGCAGGTTATGCATTAGTTATCGGAATATTGTTTGCTCTGGTATTCAAATACAAACACCAGCCAGAGGAATTAAGTAAAAAGTAACAATGGATAAAAAGATAGAATTACAAGTATTAAATATCTCCAATAGTCAGGCGCAGGTAGGTGCCTACGCTTTGGTATTGGGGGAAGTGGGAGGCGAACGGCAACTACCTATCATTATAGGTCCGGCCGAAGCGCAAGCCACTGCCATCTGCCTGAAAGGAGTAAAAGCGCCGCGTCCCCTGACGCACGATTTATTCTATACATGCCTGAACGTTTTGGGCACCAAAATGCTCAGGGTGCTTATCTATAAGGCAAAAGAAGGTGTTTTTTACTCATATATCTACCTGCAGAAAGATGAAGAAATTATTCGTATCGATTCACGAACTTCAGACGCTATCGCTCTAGCCGTACGTGCAGATTGCCCTATTTTTATTTATGAGTCTATTCTTGAAAGAGAATATATCCGCCTGGATGATTCTGATCAGCCGGATACAGAGCAACAGGAAGAGGAGACAAATGATTCCGACAATGTGAATTCACTTGAACAAGCATTGGAGCAAGCTATCAAAGAAGAGAACTATGAACTGGCAGCCCGGTTACGCGATGAAATAAACAGAAGAAAATAAATTTAAATATGCACGTATTCTATACTCCCGATATACAGAAGAACCTTGAACTTCCGGAAGAAGAAGCACAACATTGTGTCCGTGTTTTACGACTCAACATTGGAGATGAAATCACCCTGACGGATGGTAATGGAAATTTTTACCGTGCGGAAATAACTGCCGCAACCAACAAACGTTGTTTGGTAAAGATACTCGAAACAATCCCACAAGAACCTTTATGGTCAGGACATTTGCACATAGCCATGGCCCCAACAAAAAATATGGATCGTAATGAATGGTTTGCCGAAAAAGCGACCGAAATAGGGTTTGATGAATTGACCTTTCTTAATTGCCGCTTTTCGGAACGAAAAGTCATTAAGATGGAACGCATTGAAAAGATAGTAGTATCTGCCATCAAGCAATCACTCAAAGCACGCTTGCCGAAGCTCAATGAAATGACAGATTTTGATAAATTCATCACCCAGGAGTTTACCGGTCAAAAATTCATCGCGCACTGTTATAAAGGTGAAAAGCCACTGCTTAAAAATATTCTGAAACCAGGAGAAGATGCATTGGTACTTATCGGACCGGAAGGAGATTTCAGCGAAGAGGAAGTAACCAAAGCAATAGAGAAAGGCTTTCAGCCCATAAGCTTAGGTAAATCCCGGCTACGAACGGAAACGGCAGCACTGGTAGCAACAATGGTAGTGAATAGTGAGTAGTGAGCAGTGATTAGTGATTAGCGGGCTGCGCTATCATACCGAATGGTACTAATCACTTATCACTACTCACTATTCACTACTCACTTATCACTAAAAAATACATCAATTAAAAAACAAATAGTTATGGCAAAAAGAATGATTTCCCGACTTTCAGTGCTGGTAGTACTGATGGTATTCATGGCAGCTTGTTCAAAGAAATCGGAATACACAAATGTTATACCTGCTGACGCTTCGGCCGTAGCATCTATCCATTTGAAATCACTGGCTGATAAATCCGGACTGAAAGACAAAGAGAATGAAGCAGCCAAACAAAAGATGATAGAGGCACTGAAAAGTGGAACTACTGCGGCAACTTTCCAACAGTTAGAAAAAGTCTTGAATAACCCTAAAGAATCAGGAATAGATGTGGATGCACCTGTTTATGCATTCACTGCAACCAGTTTTCCATATACAGCTCTGGTAGCTAAAGTGTCAGACCAGGATAAACTGCATACTTCACTGGACATAATGGTGAAAGAGCAAATCTGCCAACCCATAGAAGCAACAGATGGTTATAGTTATACACGAATGGGACAACGTGACATCTTTGCTTTTAATGAAACAACAGCTATGCTGGTACAGACGGGCAGTACATCACAAATGGAAAATGCTCAGAAGATGATCAGCGAGCTAATGAAACAAACCACTGAAAAAAGTATCGCTAACAATGCTGGTTTTCAAAAAATGCAAAAACAGAAAGGTGATATTAATTTCTTTGCATCTTTAGCAGCACTTCCTAAAGAATACGCACGCCAACTGAATCTGGGTTTAACCGGTATAAAAATAGATCCCAAAGATATAATGGCTCTGGGTAGTCTTAGCTTTGAGAAAGGAAAGATTGCTCTACTTTTTGAATACTATACAGAGAATGAAGAGGCAAAAGCCATGTTGAAAAAACAGGAGAAGGCAACGATCAAACTGAATAATACTTTCCTTAAATATTTCCCTGCATCAACCATCGCATTTATGAGTGTAGGAGCCAATGGAGAAGAGTTGTACAACCTGTTACAGGAAAATGAAGAATTCCGTAACACAGTATCTATTTCCAAAGCAGAAGAAGTGAAAGCCCTGTTCGCTTCATTCAACGGTGATATATCTGCCGGACTGATCAATGTAACTATGGGCAAAGATCCTGCTTTCGTAGCTTATGCAGATGTAAAAAACGGAAATGCACTAAAAGCTCTTTATGATAATAAAAAAGCACTGAATCTGAAAAAAGGCGAAGATATCGTTCAATTGGGTGAAAATGAATATGTGTACAAGTCAAGAGCTATGAATATCTTCTTTGGGCTTAAAGACAAGCAAATGTATGCTACAAATGATGAATTACTTTATAAAAACATTGACAAAGCAACTGATAAATCTATAAAAGACGTTGCCTATGCTTCGGATATGAAAGGAAAGAACTTCTTCTTTGTTGTTAACATGGATGCTATCCTCGAACTCCCGATTGTAAAAATGATGGTAGGCTTCGGAGGTGAAGAATACCAAATGTACTATAACCTGGCATCACAAATTAGTTATCTGGAAATAAGCAACGTAAGCGACGGTGTCAGTGAAATAGACCTCGTTTTGAAAGACAAAGACACCAACTCGCTGAAACAGATTGTAAACTTCGCCAAGAAGTTTGCCGGCATGTAATTTTCTGAACATGGAAACAATTCATCTGCAGCAAACACTTCCCCAAGTGTTTGCTGACCGTAATTCTATCACATCGGATATCTGGCATAAGAACATTATATTCCGTAAAGGAGAAATGTACCTGATTGAAGCAGCCTCCGGTACCGGAAAATCATCATTATGTAGTTATATATATGGCTATCGAAGCGATTATCAAGGTATTATAAATTTCGACGAGACTAATATCAAGGCATACACAGTAGAGCAGTGGGTCAACCTACGCAAGCATTCACTGAGTATGCTTTTTCAAGATTTACGCATCTTCTCCGAACTCACAGCATTCGAGAATATTCAATTAAAAAATAATCTGACCGGATACAAAAAGAAAAAAGAGATTCTTGCTCTTTTTGATGCAATGGGTATTGCCGACAAAGCTAATATAAAGGCAGGAAAATTATCTTTTGGCCAACAGCAACGTGTTGCTTTTATCCGTGCACTATGCCAGCCTTTTGACTTCATCTTTTTGGACGAACCTATCAGCCATCTGGACGATTATAATGGACAAATTATGAGTAGCCTACTAACGGAAGAAGCCGGAAAACAAGGTGCGGGAGTTATTGTTACTTCCATCGGAAAACAGATTGAATTGCCTTATAACCAAGTATTACGCTTGTAACAGATCATACGATTATGAAACTTATCTGGAAACTTCTTCGTCAACATATCAGTATCGGCCAGCTTGCCGGTTTCTTTCTTGCCAATCTGTTTGGTATGGTTATTGTATTGCTCAGCGTACAGTTTTATAAAGATATTATCC
This sequence comes from Bacteroides sp. K03, assembly GCF_019734355.1. Taxonomy (NCBI): domain Bacteria; kingdom Pseudomonadati; phylum Bacteroidota; class Bacteroidia; order Bacteroidales; family Bacteroidaceae; genus Bacteroides; species Bacteroides sp. K03. The sequence goes on along the minus strand of NZ_JAASHC010000021.1, from coordinate 85,126 downwards.
CTATGTTTACAGAGGGAGATAGTTTCATGAAGAAAGACTATATCATTGCTACCAAAAAGATAAGTACCCTTGGGGCTTTTGCCGGAAAAAGCAATACTTTCTCTCCACAAGAGATAGAGAATCTGAAGAAACAGCCTTTTACTAAAAGTGTAGGTGCATTTACTCCTTCACAATTTAAAGTGTCAGCTGGTTTGGGGATGCAAGAAGCCGGTATCCGGCTTTCTACAGATATGTTCTTTGAAGCAGTGCCCGATGAATACGTAGATGTAAAACTCGACAAATGGCATTTTGACGAAGAGACACATACCATCCCCATTATCATTCCACGTAATTATCTGAATCTGTACAACTTCGGATTTGCTCAAAGCCGTAGTCTGCCCAAGCTCTCCGAGGGCGTAATGAGCCTTGTACAAATGGACATCATGATGCGTGGAAACGGACGTGTAGAACAGTACAAAGGAAACATTGTAGGTTTCTCCAACCGACTGAATACGATATTGGTACCGGAATCTTTTATGGTATGGGCGAATAAAAATTTCGCTCCGGAAGCAGAAGCACAGCCGTCACGCCTCATCATCGAAGTAGGAAATCCTGCGGATGCCTCCATTGCCAAATATTTCCAGCAAAAAGGATACGAAACTGAAGATGGCAAACTTGATGCAGGGAAAACAACCTATTTTCTCCGCCTCATTGTTGGCATTGTATTGGGTGTGGGGCTCTTTATCAGTGTACTTTCTTTCTATATATTGATGTTAAGCATCTTTCTTCTGTTGCAAAAGAATACTACCAAACTGGAAAATCTGTTACTGATAGGATACAGTCCTGCACGGGTTGCACGTCCTTATCAAGTACTTACTTTAGGATTGAATACAGTAGTACTTGCTGTATCGATCAGCCTTGTAGCTTGGTTACGTCATTCTTATATAGCTGCACTTAGCTTACTCTTCCCACAACTGGAAATTGGTTCACTCTGGCCGGCTATTACCATCGGGATACTTTTATTTGTTATTGTCTCTGCTTTTAACCTGTTTACTATCCGCAAAAAAGTAGACTCCATCTGGCGAGGACACCATTAAAGATCACACAAAGTAAAACAAGAAACTATCATGAAAAGTCTAATACTTCCTATAGTACACAAATATACTGTTACAATCTTTTTATGGGAGGTATTATTTACTCCTCTCCAGATGCTTTCAGCACAAAATAAGCTGGATAGTGTTGTTTCTTACTTTCATCAGTTACAAGGCACCCATCAGGAAAAATTATATCTGCATTTAGATAAGCCATACTATGGAGCCGGAGATAACATTTGGTACAAAGGTTATTTAGTAAATGCAACCAGCCACCTGGAGAATCCTAAAAGTAACTTTATCATCACAGAATTAATTAATCGCACTGACTCCATCATATTACGAAAGAAAATCAGACGGGATTCTCTGGGATTTCAAAATGCCTTCACCTTACCAAGTACGCTTCCTGCTGGAGATTATTACATCAGAGGATACACTAACTGGATGCAGAATGAAGATCCGGTATTTTTTTATTCCCGTAATCTCCAAATAGGTAACTCTATTGATGTCACTATCCTCTCTACAATTGAATATCAACCGGACACTAAAAACAATTATCTGGCCAAAATCCGATTTGCAGATAACAATAACAAACCTTATAATAATATACAGGTAAGGTTTCAATACTTTGAAGATGGAAAAGCAGAAAAACGGGGAAAGAAAAAGACGAATGAATATGGACAAATTTATATCCCACTCAACGGAATAAAAGAAGAAGGACAAAGAAGAATTGAAGTTACATTTGATGATCCTCAGTATGTTTTTGAGAAAACCTTTCATCTACCGGTTTTCTCAAAAGACTTTGATGTTACTTTTTTCCCGGAAGGAGGTGCGCTATCAACTGTTCTTCGACAAAATATTGCTTTCAAAGCCCAGGGTACCGACGGACTATCCAGAGAAATTAATGGATATCTGATGAATAGCCAGGGAGATACTCTTGAAATCATACGCTCAGAACACAATGGTATGGGCGTATTTTCTATGAGTCCGATAGCCGGAGAATCTTATCATGCCCTTATTACCTCTTCTGACAGTATCACAAAACGTTTTGATCTTCCTGCTGTCAAAACAGACGCTATCACCCTCGCGATAGTTCACCATAAGCAAAACATACTGTTTGAAGTTCAAAAGTCAGAACAGGCTGCATGGCCCAAGGAATTATATTTATTGGCACATACCCGAGGAAAACCGGTAATATTTCAATCCATTAATACGGAAAAGCCCTATGGTATGATAAAGAACGGTCTGCTAACAGAAGGAGTCACCCATTGTCTGGTTGTAGATGGCTCGGGTAGAGCCATCAGTGAACGCCTAATATTCATTACAGACAGGCAGACACCCGACTGGAAAATAAAAACGAACAAAGAAGTCTATAACAAAAGAGAGAAAGTATCCTTACTGGTAAAGGCTACAGATTTCGCAGGCGCCCCACTAAACGGGAATTTCTCTATCAGCATTACCAATCACAAAGACATACAAACAGACTCACTGGCTGACAATATATTATCAAACTTATTGTTGACTTCCGACCTGAAAGGGCATATTGAAAACCCCGGCTACTATTTCCTGAAACAAGATGCAAAGACTCAACGATATCTGGATCTCATAATGTTAACACATGGCTGGCGCAGGCATCAGATAGAAAATGTATTTCGTAAACCAATTATACACATAGACAATTATATAGAAGCAGGCCAAACCATCAGTGGACGAATAAAAGGACTTTTCGGAAAAAATATCAAGAAAGGACCGATCTATGTACTTGCACCTCAAAATAAAATTATAAAGACAACACTAACCAATGAAAAAGGAGAGTTCATTGTTAACACTTCTTTTAGAGACAGCACCACCTTCATCATACAGGCACGTACCAAAAGAGGATTCGCCGGAGTGGATATATTAGTAGATAACCCACCACTGCCTAAAACTTATAACCTGCACCCTTATCCTCAAACTTCTAATCTATCTATGGATGACTATCTGATAAATACCCGTGAGAAATACTATATGGAAGGAGGCATGCGAGTATATAACCTTAAAGAAGTTGTTGTGACGGCCAACCGCAATCTATCAACTCAACAAAATTTGTATTCAGGCATTTCTGATTACACACTCAAAGATGAACGATTGGCACAAAAAGGAGGGCTACCTTTACTAACCGCCATAACTGAACTACCGGGAGTAAGCCAAAATAACGGTCAAATATACCTGCGCAACAACTCACAAGCAGCCCTTTTTGTTATTGACGATTTGATTGAATCGGATTATAATAGACTTGAAGCGATACAAATTGATGATATAGAGGAGCTGAATCTTATCAGAGACGCAGGAGCAAGCTATTTCGGTTCTCAAGGAGCGGGAGGGGCTATTGTCATTACGATGAAGGATCCTGGAAAGATTCCGCCTCCTCCCGCACGTGGTATCATCACATACACTCCATTGGGTTATAGCCAGTCCGTAGAGTTTTATCATCCCACTTATGATACCCCACAGAAGAAAGAGAACACTACAACCGATCTACGTACCACAATCTACTGGAATCCGGAACTACAATGGAATGCTGATGGAACAGCGACCATTGAATATTATATGCCAGACAGTACAGCCCCTCAGGATATTGTTATCGAAGGAGTTAGTAAGAACGGCAAAATCTGTCGTTTTACGAAAACGATTAATCAGCCTTCCAATTGATTAGTTACTACTTTTTCTTATCTTTGTACATGTCTATTTTATAAAAAATACAACTATGCCAGACTATGAATTAATTACCATTCTTGGTCCTACCGCTTCGGGAAAGACTCCATTTGCTACCGCACTGGCTGCAGAACTAAATACCGAAATCATTAGTGCAGACTCACGGCAAATATACCGGGGCATGGACCTGGGTACAGGTAAAGATATTGCCGACTATACTATTAATGGTAGAGAAATACCTTATCACTTGATTGATATAGTGGAACCTGGTTATAAATACAATGTTTTTGAGTATCAGCGTGATTTCCTGAAAGCTTATGAGACTATTAAACAAAAAGGATGCCTGCCCGTTTTATGTGGAGGGACGGGCATGTACCTGGAGTCCGTATTGAAAGGATACCGGTTAATGCCGGTACCCGAGAACCCGGAATTGAGAACACGATTGGCAGATAAATCGTTGGAAACACTGACCGGGATTCTTCAACAATACAAGACATTGCACAATTCGACTGATGTAGATACAGTGAAACGTGCGATACGGGCCATAGAAATAGAAGAGTATTATGCCAAGCATCCAATAGCAGAACGAGAATTTCCACAACTCAATAGTCTGATCATCGGAGTAGATATTGACCGGGATTTACGTCGGGAAAAAATCAGCCGGCGATTGAGACAACGTTTGGACGAAGGTATGGTAGATGAAGTAAAACAGTTACTTGCACAAGGGATCAAAGCAGAAGATTTGATTTATTATGGACTGGAATACAAATTTCTGACACTATACGCCATTGGGAAACTTACTTACGAAGAAATGTTCGCCCAACTGGAAACCGCCATCCATCAATTTGCCAAACGGCAAATGACTTGGTTTAGGGGAATGGAAAGAAGAGGATTCACCATTCACTGGGTGGATGCAACGTTGCCTACAGAAGAAAAGATAGCTTTTGTAAAGCAAAAGCTCAAAGGTATTTAGTATCTTTGGCAACAGAAAAAAACAGATACTTTAACCACATACTATCTTTGCAAGAAAGTATATAAATCAAGTCAAAGAAAAGGATAAAGTACGAGAACTATTCCATTAAAAGACCTCTAAGCAGGAAGTTTTTTAATCAGAAGAGATGATTTTTAAATAATAGATCAGAGAGATGAGCGTAGAACCAGGAAAATGGGGCGTAATATACAATCCCAAAGCCGGAACACGGAAGGTGCAAAAACGATGGAAAGAAATCAAAGAGTACATGGACCAGAAAGGTGTGTCATACGACTATGTACAGTCCGAAGGTTTCGGTTCAGTAGAACGACTTGCCGGAATTCTGGCAAATAATGGCTATACTACCATTGTAGTAGTAGGCGGTGATGGTGCTCTGAACGACGCAATCAATGGTATAATGCTTTCCAACGCTACTCATAAAGAAAGTATCGCTATCGGCATCATACCCAATGGTATAGGAAATGACTTTGCCCGATACTGGGATATCGGCATGGACTACAAACAGGCAGTAGACTGGATTATCAATAACCGCCGGAGAAAAATTGATGTAGGATATTGTAATTTCTACGATGGCGAACAACACCAACGCCGTTACTTTCTCAATGCCATAAACATCGGCTTTGGTGCACGTATCGTGAAAGTGACCGACGGAACCAAACGTTTTTGGGGAGGAGTCAAATTTCTCTCATACCTGGCGGCCTTCTTCCTGTTATTTTTTGAACGAAACCTGTACAGAATGCATCTCCGCATCAATGACGAACACATCCGGGGGCGTATTATGACCGTATGTGTGGGTAGTGCCTATGGTTACGGGCAAACTCCAAGCGCTGTGCCTTACAATGGATGGCTGGATGTTTCGGTTATCTACCGTCCGGAGCTCTTGCAGACCATGTCCGGGCTATGGATGCTGATTCAGGGACGAATACTAAATCATAAAGTAGTAAAAAGTTACCGAACAAAGAAGGTAAAAGTACTCCGTGCAAAGAATGCCGCCGTTGATCTGGACGGACGAATCTTACCCAAGCACTTTCCACTGGAAATAGGTATCCTGCCGGAAAAGATAACTCTGATTATACCCAATTAGTAATGCTTCAATGTGCCGATATGCCAATGTGCCAATTGGCTGCGCTATCGGAGAAACAGGACGCATAACAATTGGCATATGACCGTATTGGTAAATTAACTAATTATTTATTATGATAGAACAATTAAAGAACAATCCCTCCGGCAACTTTTTCCTGCTTGCCGGTCCTTGTGTAATAGAGGGTGAAGATATGGCAATGCGTATTGCAGAAAAAGTAGTCAATATCACTGAAACTCTAAAAATCCCATATGTATTTAAAGGCTCGTATCGTAAAGCCAACCGTTCACGTCTGGATTCATTTATGGGAATAGGCGACGAAAAAGCATTGAAGATATTAAAGAAAGTACATGATACATTCGGAGTACCCACCGTTACAGATATTCACTCGGCTGAGGAAGCAGCAATGGCTGCTGAATATGCGGATGTACTCCAAATCCCTGCATTTCTTTGTAGACAAACAGATATTCTGGTTGCGGCTGCTAAAACAGGAAAAGTGGTAAACATAAAGAAAGGGCAGTTTCTTTCTCCGATGGCAATGCAATTTGCAGCAGCTAAAGTTATAGAAGCCGGTAACAAAGAGGTAATGCTGACTGAACGTGGAACAACTTTCGGTTATCAGGATCTCGTAGTTGACTATCGTGGCATTCCGGAAATGCAAACGTTCGGTTTCCCCGTAATCCTGGATGTGACCCATTCTTTACAACAACCCAACCAAACCAGTGGAGTCACAGGTGGAATGCCCCAATTGATAGAAACCGTCGCTAAAGCCGGAATTGCAGTTGGTGCAGATGGACTCTTCATAGAAACCCATGAGAATCCGGCAATAGCCAAAAGTGACGGTGCCAATATGCTGAAACTGGACTTACTTGAAGGTTTACTAACGAAACTGGTAAGAATCAGAGAAGCGATAAAATAGTGATAAGTGGATTAGTGATAAGTGATAAGTGACAAGTAAGTTAGTGAATTAGTGATTAATGATTAGTGATAAGTACTTTGCAGAGTGATAGCGCAAGCCAGCTAATCACTTATCACTTATCATTAATCACTAATTCACTACTTTTTGTGATTTATCTTTCCCTCCTCCGACAGATAGTACAAAACATTTATTAAAACTCATTAGATATGAAACATTTATTTCGTGGTTTATTTGTTGCAGCAGTAATTATATGCTGCAGCTTTCAGCAGGCATTTGCTCAATTGCCTCCTATCCCTGTCGACCCGAACGTACGCATCGGCCAACTCGATAACGGACTTACGTATTACATCCGTAAAAATGTACTTCCGGAAAATCGTGCCGATTTCTATATCGCTCAGAAAGTCGGTTCTATCCAGGAAGAAGAAAATCAACGCGGTTTGGCGCACTTCCTTGAACACATGTGCTTCAATGGAACCACTCACTTTCCCGGTGATGCATTGAAACAATATCTGGAACGTATCGGTGTGAAGTTTGGTGAAAATCTAAATGCTTACACTTCTGTAGACGAAACGGTTTATAATATTTCAAATGTCCCGGTTACTGTTCCGGGCGCCATTGATTCCTGTCTATTGATTCTACATGACTGGTCTAATGATTTAACCCTGGATCCAAAAGAAATTGACAAGGAACGTGGCGTAATCAATGAAGAGTGGCGTACGCGTATGAGTGCCATGCAGCGTATGCAGGAAAAAATGCTTCCACAAATGTTTGCCGGAACTAAATATGCAACTTGTTTCCCAATTGGTACAATGGACGTAGTTATGAACTTCAAGTATCAGACTTTAAGAGATTACTACGAAAAATGGTATCGCCCCGACTTGCAAGGTATCGTTGTAGTTGGTGATATCGATGTAGATGCAATTGAAGCTAAAATCAAAACAATGTTTGCCGATGTTCCTGCACAACCTGAAGCAGCCGAACGTGTTTACTATCCGGTAAATGATAACAAAGAACCTATTATAATCATCGAGCAGGATAAAGAACAGCCCCATATCCAGGCACTTATCTTCAACAAACACGATGCAACCCCGGATGATCAGAAGAACAACATGGGATACATGGTACAAAACTATGCCACCAATCTCATCAGCAGCATGTTGAACGCCCGTTTGAACGAACTTACGCAAACTGCTAACCCTCCTTTTATTTATGCCGGAACTTTTGAAGGTGAATTCTTTGTTGCCAAAACCAAAAGCGCTTTCACTGGTGTAGTTGTCTGTAAAGAAGGATCGGTAGAAGACGGAATTGCTAATTTGTTACGCGAAATGGAACGTGCACGCCAATTTGGTTTCACAGAGACAGAGTATGGCCGTGCCCGCGCAGAATACCTGCGCCAATTGGAATCTGCATACAACGAACGTGATAAACGTAAAAACGAAACATATGTGAACGAATATGTTCGTAACTTCCTCGACAAAGAACCGATTCCAGGTATTGAAAATGAATATGCTATCATCAACCAGATAGCTCCGAACATTCCTGTAGCAGCATTGAACCAAATGATGCAAGCTTTGGTTACAGACAGTAACCAGGTAGTAGCTATTTTCGGTCCCGAAAAAGAAGGACTCAAATTACCGACAAAAGATGCCGTTCTCAAAATGCTTAACGACGCTAAAACAGAGAAATTAACGGCTTATGTTGACAAAGTATCCGATGAACCATTAATGGCTGAAAAACCTCAGGGTGGTAAGATTGTTTCTGAAAAGGAAAATCCTCTTTTCGGTACTACTGAACTTACTTTATCCAATGGTGTAAAAGTTATCTTAAAAAAGACAGACTTTAAAGCTGACGAAATACGTATGAAAGGTGTCAGTCTGGGTGGTAGTTCATTATTCCCCGACTCTGAGATTATTAATATCAAATCATTGGACGCTATCAGTGCCGGTGGTTTAGGTAATTTCAGTGCTGTAGACCTTGAAAAAGTATTGGCAGGTAAGAAGGCATCGGTAAGTTACAGCATTGGTGACAAAACAGAAGGTGTAAATGGTAGCTGTTCTCCGAAAGACCTTGAAACGATGTTGCAGCTTACTTATCTGACATTCACTGCTCCACGCAGAGACGACGATGCATTTGCGTCTTACAAGAATCGCAGCAAAGCGTCCTTGCAGAACCAGGAATTAAATCCGTCTGTTGCATTCGGTGATTCTATCCAGGCTACTGTATATAACCACCATCCGAGAGCTATCCGTATGAAAGCTGACATGATAGATCAAATTGATTACGACAAACTCATGGAGATGTACAAAGACCGCTATAAAGATGCAAGTGATTTCACTTTTATCCTTGTTGGTAATATAGACATCGAAAAAGATAAAGAACTGATCGCCGAGTATTTAGGAGCTCTTCCTGCTATTAACCGCAAAGAGACGTTCAAAGATACCAAAATGGAAATGCGTAAGGGAACTTACAAAAATGAATTCATCAGACAACAGGAAACTCCCAAAGCTTCTGTCCTTGTACTGTATAATGGCAAATGTAAATATGATCAGAAGAATAACCTGCTTATGAGTATGACCAGTCAGATTCTTGATCTGATATATACAGAGACAGTTCGTGAAGACGAAGGTGGTACTTACGGTGTATATGTAGGTGGTAACCTTGCCAAATATCCCAAAGAAAATGCTTTCTTGCAAATTATTTTCGAGACAGCGCCCGAAAAGAAAGACAAATTGATGGAGATCATTTTCGCCGAAGCTGCAAATCTAGCTAAAAACGGACCGTCGGAAGCTAACCTCAATAAAGTAAAAGAGTATATGCTGAAAAAGCATAAAGAAGATTTGAAAGAGAACAGCTATTGGTTGGGAAATATCGACGAATATCTCTTCACTGGAGTAGATATGATGAAAGACTATGAGAACATGGTTAACAGTATCACAACAAAAGATATTCAGAAGTTTGCCGACGAACTGTTGAAGCAGAAAAATGAAGTAGAAGTCACCATGGTTAGCCCAGAGAAGAAATGATGCTTTTTAACGAATTGCGCAAACACGGTAAGCTGGCTGCCAAACGCCATCCGATGTATGATAAAAACCGGTTTGGGAAATACGCCATGTATGCCATGGCGGTTTTCTGGGCAGGATATCTTATGTTTTTCGGAACAACGTTTGCTTTCGCTTTCGACACGAATAGCATGGAACCTTACCATATACTAAACAGTGGTCTGGTATTTATCCTTGCACTTGACTTCATATTGCGCTTTCCGCTGCAAAAAACACCGACACAGGAGGTAAAACCTTACCTCCTGATGCCGGTACAGCGAAATAGAGTAATAGACTTCCTGCTCATCCGTTCAGGGCTGAGCAGTTATAACCTCATCTGGCTCTTTATGTTTGTGCCGTTTGCCATCATTACAATTCCGAAATTCTTCGGAATTTGGGGAGTCTTTACTTATTGCACAGGTATTTGGTTACTAATGATTTTCAACAATTATTGGTTTCTGCTATGTCGTACACTAATTAGTGAACGTATCTGGTGGATTATGCTTCCCCTGTTAGTATATGGTGGTATTGCGGCTGCAATCCTTATTCCTGAAGACAAAAGTATAGTTGCCAAATTCTTTATCAATTGGGGTGAAGGCTATATTGAGGGTAACTGGTTAGTTTTCATCGCCACTCTGGCAGCCATTGCCGCGATGTGGTTTATCAACCGAAAACTAATGGCAGGATTGATATACGCTGAACTCAATAAAGTGGAAGACACAAAAATAAATGCTTCGGAATATAAGTTTTTCGAAAAATACGGAGAGGTAGGTGAATATATGCGCTTAGAATTGAAAATGTTATTACGCAATAAGGCTTGTAAAAACTCACTCCGCATGGTAATTCTGGTCGTAATTGCTTTCAGTTTATTACTCAGCTTTACGGAGGTATATGACGGAACTGGTATGAAGAACTTCATTACCGTTTACAACTTTGCAATCTTCGGTATCCTCTTTCTTCTGCAAATAATGAGTTATGAAGGCAATTATATTGACGGACTTATGAGTCGCAAAGAGTCTATCTATACCCTGCTTCGTGCAAAATATATGTTGTATAGTATCGGAATCCTTATCCCACTTATTCTGACTATACCAGCAATGGTAATGGGTAAAATCAGTGTACTGACTTCTATCTCATGGGCAGTATTCACAATAGGTTTCATCTATTTCTGCCTGTTCCAGATGGCTGTTTACAATGTCAAAACAATGCCATTGAATGCCAAAATCACCGGCCGCCAGAATGCGGGTACAGGACTGCAAAGTTTAATTAGCGCTGCCACTTTCGGTATACCCCTGTTACTCTATGCATTGTTGAAAATAGGTCTGGGAGAAACAGCTACTTCATGGGTATTGCTTGTCATCGGATTAGGATTTGTACTCACTTCACGCATTTGGCTAAAAAATGTGTACAACCGATTCATGAAACGCCGCTACAAAAACATGGAAGGATTCAGAGACAGTAGAGAATAAAAATAGTGATTAGCGTTTTAGCGATAAATGATTAGCAGACTGCACTATCATACCGCATGGTACTAATCACTTATCACTAATCACTAAACACCAGAAACTTATTACTTATCACTAAAAACTAATCACTAAAAGGCATGATTACCATAAATAAACTGCAAAAGAATTTCGGTGAAAAGAAAGCCGTAGATATTGAGAATTATATCATCAACCAAGGTGAAATGCTTGGTCTGGTGGGAAATAACGGAGCTGGAAAAACAACTCTATTCCGGTTAATACTGGATTTGCTCAAAACAGATGCAGGTAATGTTACTATTAACGATATAGACGTAAGTAAAAGTGAAGAATGGAAAAAATTCACGGGGGCTTTTATTGATGATGGCTTTTTGATAGATTATCTTACCCCAGAAGAGTATTTCTACTTCATTGGTAAAATGTACGGTCTAAAGAAAGAAGAAGTAGACGAACGCCTGACACAGTTTGAACGTTTTATGAACGGCGAAGTAGTAGGACAAAAGAAGTTTATTCGTAACTTCTCTGCCGGAAATAAACAAAAGATCGGTATTATTTCAGCAATGTTACACTACCCGCAGCTGCTGATACTGGACGAACCATTCAACTTCCTTGATCCGAGTTCACAATCTGTTATTAAACATTTGCTGAAGAAATACAACGAAGAGCATAATGCCACAGTCATCATTTCCAGTCACAATCTGAATCATACGGTGGATGTGTGTCCACGTATTGCACTACTTGAGCATGGAGTTATCATTCGTGATATTCAAAACGAAAACAATTCAGCAGAAAAAGAACTGGAAGATTACTTCAATGTTAATGTAGACGATTTTATTCAAGAGAAAGAAGTAGCCAATCCTGAAACGGAAGAAACAACTACCCGAACAGAAGAATAAATGCAGATGAAGAAACACTTTATATATACATGTGCTGTGTTAGGATTGATATTAAGTCTTAGCTCCTGCCGTTCGGTTGCTCCACGACTTGACTATAAGGCACTGGCCAAAGCTTCCGTTCGTCTTGGAATGGACATCAACCTGGAAGACAATCATAAACTTTACCTTGAAGCCTCCGAATGGATAGGTACTCCCTATCGTGCCGGTGGAGACAATAAACGAGGAACTGATTGTTCCGGATTGACATGCCAGCTATATAAAAAAGTGTATCACACAAAATTACCGCGTAGCACAGATACTCAAAAGAAAGAAAGCAACAAGATAACCAAACGTAATCTACGTGAAGGTGATTTAGTGTTCTTTACCAGCAGTCGCTCCGGAAAACAGGTAGCACACGTAGGCATTTATCTCAAAGATGGTAAGTTTATTCACGCCAGCACCAGTCAGGGAGTTATCATTAGCCGTCTAAATGAACCGTATTATACAAAGCACTGGATATCCGGTGGTAGAATTCGCTAATCAAAAATAATAAATATGAAGAAAATATTAGGAAGCCTTCTCATTTGTTGTTTCGCACTGAGTGCGAACGCGCAGTTATTGTGGAAAATATCTGGTAACGGACTGACACAACCCTCTTATGTTATGGGAACACATCACCTTGCCTCACTCAGTATCAAAGATAGTATCCAGGGATTGCAAGCAGCACTTGATAATACAAAGCAAGTATATGGCGAATTGAAAATGAGCGAAATGCAAAGCCCCACCAAGGTAGCCGAAATGATGAAGAAGTATATGACCACCGAAACAGATACTACTTTCAAATCACTATTTACAGAGGAAGAATACGAACAAATCAATAAGTTTGCAAAAGAGAATCTGATGTTTGACATAGCCATGATGCCTAAAGTTAAACCAGCCTTTCTCAGTAATAATCTGGTAGTAATTCTCTATATGAAGCACGTAGGTGGCTATAATCCACAGGAGCAACTGGACACTTATTTTCAGACACAAGCCACCGAAAAAGGGAAGAAAACAGACGGACTTGAAACGATCGAATTCCAAATGAATTTGCTATATAACCAAACATCCCTGAGACGTCAAGCCGAACAATTACTCTGCATGTTGAATAATGTGGAACCAACCATTGATCAAACCCAAAGACTAACTGCCACCTATATGACACAGGATTTAGACGCAATGAGTAAAATTGCAGATGAATCGTTAGGAGGTCCACAATGTGAAATGACTCCACAAGAAAAAGCAACGCTGATTGATGACCGTAATAAAAAATGGGCGAAACAATTACCTGCCATTATGAAAGAAGCTCCGACATTTATTGCCGTCGGTGCTTTACACTTACCGGGAGAAAATGGAATATTGAACCTGTTAAAGCAACAGGGATATACTGTAGATCCAGTTAAATAGAAACCTGATAATCAATAGAAAGTGTACACTTTCACCTTACCGAGTGTACACTTTTAAACTAATCTTTCTACCTTTACCCCAAAATGGGACAAATGAGCTACACTACCTACTTATTCGACTTTGATTATACATTGGCAGATTCATCCTGCGGCATTATTCTTTGCTTCAGAAATGTACTTCAGCGACATAACTATACAAACGTTACGGATGATGCTATCAAACGTACGATTGGTAAAACTCTTGAAGAGTCATTTAGCATACTCACCGGAATTATGGATACCGAACAATTGGCTGCGCTTAGAAAAGAGTATTCCAAAGAGTCAGACCAATATATGAATATCAATACTCATCTCTTTGACGACACCCTTCCTACCCTACTCAAACTAAAAGAAGAAGGGAATCGCCTCGGAATTATTTCCACCAAATATCGTTTCCGCATTCAAGACTTTATGAGAAAGCAGCTCCCTGAAGAATGGTTCAATATCATTGTCGGAGGCGAAGACGTAAGTCATCCCAAACCTAACCCCGAAGGATTATTGTTTGCCATGAAAAAGCTGAATGTCACACCGGAAGAAACAATGTACATAGGAGACAGTACCGTTGACGCTGAAACAGCCCAGGCAGCAGGCGTCAGTTTCACAGGGATAACAAGTGGAGTAACCCGGTCTGAAGAGCTGGCTCAATATCCACATGTGAAAATAATCAGTAATCTCCGTGAACTAACAGATTTGCCGAAAACACTTTTTCTCCTCCGGAATACATGACAGATAGCTTCATGACCTGAAACATGCGTTGTGTGTTTACCATCATCTTATTAGCTATACTTGTACTGTAATTAACATAAAGTTTTCTCATTGACAGTAATAGACGGTGAGCTAATAGAGATTGCATAGAAATTAAAGAAAGAAAAATTTGCCCGATAAGAATTATTTCTGTACTTTTGTGCCCGATTATTCCGCACCGGGTTCGACAAAGTGTTCCTTAAGTGATTAAAGACCACCCGACGGAGCTAACTTATACATTTAATATAAGATGTACGCAATTGTAGAAATTAACGGTCAGCAGTTCAAAGCAGAAGCTGGCAAAAAACTGTTTGTACACCACATCCAAAATGCAGAAAACGGTGCAACAGTAGAATTCGACAAGGTTCTTTTGGTAGACAAAGACGGAAACATTACTGTAGGTGTTCCTACTGTAGAAGGTGCAAAAGTTGTTTGCCAGGTTGTTTCAAATTTGGTAAAAGGTGATAAAGTACTTGTTTTCCACAAGAAAAGAAGAAAAGGTCACAGAAAACTGAATGGTCATCGCCAACAGTTCACAGAGTTAACAATCACAGAAGTAGTAGCTTAATCAATTTAAAAGTAAGAAGAAATGGCACATAAAAAAGGTGTCGGTAGTTCTAAGAACGGCCGCGAATCACACAGCAAAAGATTAGGCGTTAAGATATTTGGTGGCGAAGCTTGCAAAGCAGGTAATATCATCATTCGTCAAAGAGGTACTGAATTCCACCCGGGTGAAAACATCGGTATGGGTAAGGACCACACTCTTTTCGCTTTAGTAGACGGAACTGTTAGCTTCAAAGTAACCAGAGAAGATAGAAGATATGTATCTATCATCCCTGCCGAAAAGACAGAAGCATAAAGTTTACAATTAAGAAATAAAGAAGGAGATGCAATTCAGGTAATTGTATCTCCTTCTTTTTTATGCACTCAAAGGGATAGCATCTCTGTATTTTTATTAATCTTTGCAGAAAAGCAAAAATAAGCTGCACCTTGGCATAAAAAATGAACGAGTTCATTTTATTTTGCTCTCGGTTTGCATTATCTTTGTGCACTCAAAGATAAATGTTCATAAAAAAGTATCGATATGCTTACTATTAAACAAATTACAGAAAATACCGACGCGGTAATTCGCGGTTTGGAAAAGAAGCACTTTAAAGATGCCGCTGCAACTATTGCCAAGGTGATTGAAGTGAACGACAAGAGACGTAATACACAGAATGAATTAGATAAGAATCTGGCAGAAGTTAACTCATTGTCGAGAACTATCGGTCAGTTAATGAAAGAAGGGAAAAAAGAAGAAGCAGAGACTGCCCGTATCCGTGTTGCCGAACTGAAAGAAGGCAATAAAGCATTAGATACCGCTATGACAGATGCTGCAACAGAACTTCAGAATCTGTTGTATACGATTCCTAATGTGCCCTATGATGAAGTTCCGGAAGGTGTAGGAGCCGAAGATAATGTAGTGGAAAAAATAGGCGGTATGGAGACTGAGCTTCCCAAAGATGCTCTTCCTCATTGGGAACTGGCAAAAAAATATGACCTCATTGATTTCGATCTCGGTGTAAAAATCACCGGAGCAGGTTTCCCTGTTTATAAAGGTAAAGGTGCACAACTGCAACGTGCTCTCATCAATTTCTTCCTGGACGAAGCACGTAAGTCTGGCTATATGGAAATCATGCCTCCGACAGTAGTAAATGCAGCTTCCGGATATGGAACAGGACAGCTTCCTGATAAAGAAGGCCAAATGTATCATTGTGAAGTAGATGATCTTTATCTTATACCAACAGCAGAAGTGCCGGTTACCAATATTTACCGTGATGTTATTTTAGATGAGAAGCAGCTTCCTATTATGAACTGTGCCTATACACAATGTTTCCGTCGCGAAGCCGGTTCTTACGGTAAAGATGTTCGTGGACTGAATCGTTTGCATGAATTTTCTAAAGTAGAACTGGTACGCATCGACAAACCGGAACATTCCAGACAATCACATCAGGAAATGCTGAATCACGTAGAAGGTCTGTTACAAAAATTAGAACTTCCTTATCGTATTCTCCGCCTTTGTGGTGGTGATATGAGTTTCACAGCCGCTCTTTGTTTTGACTTCGAAGTATATTCAGAAGCACAAAAACGATGGTTAGAGGTTAGCTCTGTCTCTAACTTTGATACTTACCAGGCAAATCGTTTGAAATGTCGTTATCGCAGTGGAGAAAAGAAAACAGAACTTTGCCACACTTTAAATGGCTCGGCTCTGGCATTGCCTCGTATCGTTGCCGCATTGCTCGAAAACAATCAGACACCGGAAGGAATCAAAATTCCAAAAGCATTGGTTCCATACTGCGGATTTGAAATGATCAATTAAAAGGAATTAGTATAGATAAAAAGGAAGCTGCCCCAAAAAGGCAGCTTTTCTTTTATTATTTCCCAAATAAGCTGTATCTTTGCCAAAATATCATTCTGATAGCAGTTACGTAGTAATTCCAACAAATTAATTAGATAATGAACAAAATCATTAGCAAAGAACATTTTTCTGAGAAAGTGTTTAAACTGGAGATAGAAGCTCCTCTGATAGCAAAATCACGTAAAGCAGGACATTTCGTTATTGTTCGTGTAGGCGAAAAAGGAGAACGTATGCCGTTA
Source organism: Bacteroides sp. K03 (assembly GCF_019734355.1). NCBI lineage: Bacteria > Pseudomonadati > Bacteroidota > Bacteroidia > Bacteroidales > Bacteroidaceae > Bacteroides > Bacteroides sp. K03. The sequence continues at coordinate 68,112 of NZ_JAASHC010000021.1, read as the reverse complement.
ACCATCGCAGGCGCTGACGTAAAGAAAGGCACCATCACGCTGGTTGTACAGGAAGTAGGTCTCTCTTCTACCCGCCTTTGCGAACTGAAAGAAGGTGATTACATTACCGATGTTGTAGGTCCGTTGGGACAAGCTACACACATCGAGAACTTCGGAACTGTGGTTTGCGCCGGTGGTGGTGTAGGTGTTGCCCCGATGTTGCCCATCGTACAAGCTCTAAAAGCAGCCGGAAATCGTGTGATTACTGTCCTTGCAGGACGTAGTAAAGAGCTCATTATCCTTGAAAAAGAGATGCGCGAAAGTTCTGATGAAGTTATCATTATGACAGATGACGGTTCTTATGGACGCAAAGGTCTCGTGACAGAAGGAGTAGAAGAAGTAATCAAACGTGAAAAAGTAAATAAATGCTTCGCTATTGGCCCTGCCATCATGATGAAATTCGTATGTCTGCTGACCAAGAAATATGAAATCCCGACAGATGTATCATTAAATACTATCATGGTAGATGGTACTGGCATGTGTGGTGCCTGCCGTATTACTATCGGTGGAAAGACTAAATTCGTATGCGTAGATGGACCGGAATTTGACGGACATCAGGTAGACTTCGACGAAATGCTAAAACGTATGGGTGCTTTCAAAAGTGTAGAACGGGAAGAAATGCACAAACTTGAAACACATTGTGAAGCCACCAAAGCAACAGACGAAAACAGCCGTAATGCTATCTGGCGTGAAGAACTACGTAAAAGTATAAAAGCAAAAGAACGTTCTAACATTGAACGTTGCAAGATGAACGAGCTTGATGCCGAATATCGTTCGCATAGCCGTAAAGAAGAAGTGAACCAGGGGCTGACCAAAGAACAGGCTGTTATGGAAGCCAAACGCTGTCTGGATTGCGCTAACCCAGGATGCATGAGTGGTTGCCCGGTTGGAATCGATATTCCCCGTTTCATAAAAAACATTGAACGTGGTGAATTCCTGGAAGCAGCCAAAACACTGAAAGAAACCAGTGCATTGCCTGCCGTATGTGGTCGTGTGTGTCCTCAAGAGAAACAGTGTGAATCAAAATGTATTCATCTGAAAATGGGCAAAGAAGCAGTTGCCATCGGTCACCTTGAACGTTTTGCTGCTGACTACGAACGGGAAAGCGGACAAATCTCTGTCCCTGAAATAGCAGAAAAGAATGGCGTCAAAGTAGCTGTAATCGGTTCCGGCCCTGCGGGTCTTTCCTTTGCAGGAGATATGGCAAAATACGGATACGACGTTACTGTATTCGAAGCATTGCACGAAATAGGAGGCGTATTGAAATATGGTATCCCCGAATTCCGTCTACCTAATAAAATTGTGGATGTTGAAATTGACAATCTGGCACAAATGGGTGTAACATTTATCAAAGACTGTATCGTTGGCAAAACAATCAGTGTTGAACAATTGGAAGAAGAAGGCTTCAAAGGTATCTTCGTAGCTTCCGGTGCAGGATTACCAAACTTCATGAATATCCCCGGAGAGAACTCGATCAACATTATGTCATCCAATGAATATCTGACTCGTGTTAACCTGATGGACGCTGCCAGTCCTGATTCTGACACTCCGGTTGCTTTTGGTAAAAATGTTGCTGTTATCGGCGGTGGCAATACTGCCATGGATTCTGTCCGTACAGCAAAACGCCTCGGCGCAGAACGTGCCATGATTATCTACCGCCGTTCGGAAGAAGAAATGCCTGCCCGTCTGGAAGAAGTTAAGCATGCCAAAGAAGAAGGGGTAGAATTCCTTACCTTACATAATCCAATTGAATATCTGGCCGACGAACAAGGACGCGTGAAACAGGTAATCTTGCAAAAAATGGAACTTGGAGAACCGGACGCTTCTGGGCGTCGTAGTCCGATAGCTATTCCCGGTGCAACAGAAACAATTGATATTGACCTCGCCATTGTCAGTGTAGGAGTATCGCCTAACCCGATTGTACCTAGTTCCATCAAGGGACTGGAAGTAGGCCGCAGAGGAACAATTACGGTAAATGATAATATGCAGTCATCTATCCCTACAATTTATGCTGGTGGTGATATCGTACGTGGTGGTGCTACAGTAATCCTTGCCATGGGTGATGGACGTAAAGCAGCAGCAGCTATGAACAAACAACTAAAAAACTAAGATCTGCCCGAATAAGAACAAAGAAACGCCGCTTACACAATAGTAAACGGCGTTTCTTTATATATCAAGAGTAACACTCTCTTTTTACTTCACTACGCTATTCGTTACCGGATCCGGAAAGATCACTGTCGGTTTAAACGATTTAGCTTCTTCAAAATCCATTAATGCATACGACATGATAATTACAATATCATCCGGTTGCACTTTCCGCGCTGCAGCACCGTTCAGGCAAATTTTACCCGAACCACGTTCACCTTTGATAATATAGGTTTCAAAACGCTCACCATTATTATTGTCAGCGATATACACCTTCTCACCAGCAATCATGTTAGCCGCATCCAACAAGTCTTCATCAATCGTAATGCTACCCATGTAATTCAGATTTGCTTCTGTGACACGTGCACAATGAATCTTCGACTTTAGCACTTCAATCATCATAGGGATTTGGTCTTTTTTAGGTTTAAACTTCTTTGTATTTAATATTATCGATCAGCCTCACTTCTCCGCAAAAAACAGTTATACAACCTACTACATACGAAGTATCATTCCAATCTCCAACTTTCTGCAAAGTGTTTCCGTCTACTATTTCAAAATACTCCAGGCGAAGTCCCGGTGCAACAGCAATAGCATCTTCCACCATCTTTTGCGTCTCACTCACCGAATGAGTGGCTGCAAAGGTACGACTTTTAAATAATGTCTGAGAAATATTTAAAGCATTTTCACGTTCTTCTGCCGATAAACGAGCATTACGGCTACTCAATGCCAATCCATCTTCTTCACGAACGATAGGACAGCCTACTATTTTAAGATCAAACTTCATTTGACGCACCATTTCGCGAATGATAGCCAATTGCTGAAAATCCTTTTCACCAAAATAGGCACAATCCGGTTCCACTATATTAAACAGCTTACTCACAATCTGACATACCCCATTGAAATGTCCCGGCCGAAAAGCACCCTCCATTACTGTATCCAACGGCGCATAACTAAACTGGCGCGTATCCGGCTCCGGATATATTTCCTCTACCGAAGGAGCAAATACCAAAGTAGCTCCACAAGCATCCAGTAACTTACAATCAGCATCCAGCGTACGCGGATATTTCACTAAATCATTCTTATCATTAAACTGAGTCGGATTTACAAAAACACTCACTACTGTTACATCATTCTCATTTACACTACGCTTCACAAGTGATGCGTGCCCTGCATGCAAAGCACCCATAGTAGGTACCAAACCTACCTTTTTCCCTTGGGCTTTCAGTTCCGACAATTCGGCCTGTAAGTCCTTGATCGTATGTATTATTTTCATTTTAATTGGTTTATTATTCTATCTTGTTTAAAAAACTGTGCAAAATAAACCATTATTTACCATATAAAGAAGAAATATCGCAAATTAATGCAAAAGGAAGAGAGGTAAGCAGAACAGGCAAGCGGTAAACAACAACTGATAATCAACAACTTAACAATTCATAAGGAATTATACCGCGCAATAGCTTGCTTTAATGCCCTTTTTTTTTTATATCTTTGCAGAATATTTACGAGAAGGATTGTTATTATGACAAAGGCGAATAAGGTTTTATTTATTACACAAGAGATTACTCCTTACGTTTCAGAATCTGAGATGGCTAATATAGGCAGAAACCTACCTCAGGCTATTCAGGAAAAAGGCAGAGAGATCAGAACATTCATGCCCAAATGGGGAAATATCAACGAACGTAGAAATCAACTGCACGAAGTGATACGTCTTTCCGGTATGAATCTGATTATTGATGATACCGACCATCCATTGATTATTAAAGTTGCTTCCATACAATCAGCCCGCATGCAAGTGTACTTCATTGATAATGATGATTATTTCCAGAATAGAATGCAAACAGCTGATGAAAACGGAGTAGAATACGATGACAACGACAGCCGAGCCATCTTTTATGCCAGAGGCGTATTGGAAACTGTAAAAAAATTGCGCTGGACTCCGGATGTTATTCACTGTCACGGTTGGATGACTGCACTGGCTCCATTATATATCAAGAAAGCATATAAAGACGAACCCTCCTTCCGGGATGCAAAAGTGATATTCTCTGTATATGAGGATGATTTCAAAAGCACTTTAAGCAATGACTTTGCAACCAAACTCATGTTGAAGGGTATTAATAAGAAAGATGTAACTACACTAAAAGAACCCGTAGACTACGCTACTTTGTGCAAACTTGCAGTTGATTACTCCGACGGAGTGATACAAAACAGCGAACACATCAATGAAGACATCATGGATTATGCCCGTCAATCCGGAAAACTGGTACTTGATTATCAGAGCCCGGACGTTTATGCTAATGCTTGTAACGAGTTTTACGACAAGGTGTGGGAAGCTGAACAAAAATAAAATTAGAATCAAGATACGACGATCATGAAAGTAAAATATCTATGGGTAGCCCTATTATCTCTCACTTTTTTTGGATGTGATGATAATACCGGTACATTAGGATTAGGAATGTTTCCGGGTGGTGACCAGACTATTAACGGAAAACTGGCAACGTTTGAAGTAGCAACCGAGTCTAAGCTTGCCGAACAGGTTTTCGCTAAAACAAGTACTGGCTATTTAGGGAAATTTACAGATCAGGAATTTGGTTATTACGAAGCCGGATTTCTAACGCAGCTACATTGTACTGACAACTTCAGTTTCCCGGCAGTATACAATCCGGAAAAACCTGATGACCCGGATGCAATCATGGTCGAAGATAAAACCTATCGTACTGAATTAACGTTAGCTTACAGAACTTATTTTGGTGATTCTTTAACAGCTTCCCGCCTGAGTGTTTATCGATTAGATAAAGACTTAGCAACAGACAAAGAAGCTGCATACTACACCGATATTAATCCGGAAGACTTCTATCCTAAAAACGATCCTAATTTTTTATTAGGACGAAAGGCTTATACAGCTGTAGATAAATCTGTAAAAGATTCTATTAGAAATCTAAGCGGATATATTCCTTCTGTAACCGTTACTTTACCTTATGAATTAGGACAAGAAATTTACAAGGCAAGTAGAGAAGCGGAAAAAGGAGGCAAAAATTTCGCAAATATATTCAGAGACCTGTTCAAAGGTATCTATGTTAAAAACGATTACGGAGATGGTACTATTCTTTATATTGACCAGATAGAAATGCATGTCATATACCAATGTTATATGAAAGAAGAAGATACTGGTAAAAACATGAAGAAGTACAACAGCGAAGAAGACTCCACCTATTATAGTTATCGAACATTTGCTGCAACCAAAGAAATCATTCAAGCCAATTCTTTCAGAAGTGATGAAGATAAAATCAAGGAGAAAGTAAAAGAAACAGGCTGTACATATCTTAAAACTCCAGCAGGAATTTATACCCAGGCTACATTACCGTTACTAAACAACAATAATAATAGCCAAAAGGGCATTTTGGATTCATTGCGTAATGATACACTAAATGTAGTTAGATTAACTTTTACTAATTACAATCAGACCAATGATAAGAATAAATTTAGTATGGGTGCTCCCAGTTATGTTTTATTGGTGCGCGAAAAAGAAAAGGATGATTTCTTTAAAAAGAATAAAGTCAATGATGATATTACATCCTATATTGCCCAACATAATGCCATTAATACGAATCAATATGTATTTCCCAATATCTCGAGATTGATTAATACCTGTCGTGCTGAAAGAGATGCAGCAGTCATAGCACTCGCAAACGATGGAAAGATAGAAGGTATTTTGGACGTTGATACAGGGACACCCGTTACCACTATCGAAGCATGGGAGAAAGCTACACAATGGAATAAAGTAGCTCTTGTTCCGGTAACTATCACAAGAGATCAGAATACCAGTACTGCGTTGGGTAGCATTATCAGTGTACTCAATGATTTACAGCCAGGATATACCAAACTGAAAGGTGGATCAGAAGGAGATCGCTTATCAATGGAAATCATCTATACTTCCTTCGATGACAAAGATAAAAAATAACCAAGATACATATCACTGATGTAAAAAGGTGTCCGGAATAAACTTCGAGACACCTTTTTATTTTGACTCATTCGAAAAATGCATTATTCGTTGATATTGTAATGCAAATTTTAACGTCTCGGATTTATATTGTAAAAGTGTGCACTTTAGATAACCACTAAAAAGTAACATCCTTTCCTCCACAAAGCTCTATAAAAAAAATTGCCTCTCAGAGCTGTTGGCAACTTAGAGAGGCAATATAAGGAATATTCCAGATCTAAAATAATTACACTATTTCTTCTTTGCAGCTACTTTCTTTGTTGCTGCCTTTTTAGGAGCAGTCTTTACCTCCTTTTCTTCAGCCACTTTGGACTTGGCTGATGCCTTAGGTACTTTTGCTTTTTCAGCTTTTGCATGTAACTTATCCAATTCTTTGTGCAGTTCTGCTATTTCCTCACCTTGATTATGAATAGTAGTGAGCAAAGAATTCAGTTCCTCATCGTCAATATCTTCCGGATACAAAGAATTTACTCTCTTTATAAAGTCACCCAAAATATTCATATAGTTAGTGAATGCATCATACGGAGAATCATATATACCACGGTTCAAATAAATACCCGTATTCTTTGTAGTCATGAAACGGAAGTTATTACTTGCTTGCAAATAATCCCAATCTTGTTTAATACGGCGATCATCACACATATGTACACGCTCGGCTACACTATACAGCTTATTAAAAGCTTCACGCTGCATAATATTACCCAGCCAGCTACTTGTATCTCTCTCCTCATCTACCCATGAGATAGGATATGGAACATCTAATTGAGATACCGATTTCAATTTGGTAACAATTTCCGTTGGAGTAGAGAATGTAATCCCCTTCTCTTTCGCACAAGCCGGAAGCGCTTTAAGGAATTCCAATACATTAGAGGAAAGCGGTTGAGCCATACCTAATGCACTCAACTCCATGAAAATATTAATCACCTGCTCTTCTTGCGGCAAAGCATCAATCCAACTAATATACTTATCGGCAAACAATGGATATTCGCTCCAATCAGAATTAGAGAAGCGCAAGCTAATATCGTCAGATAGTTTGTAATCTCTCAACAATAGCTTCAGACTTGGTGCTTGATTACAATGATATACATAGTGAGGGCTCTTCCAACCCAAAATATATTTTGCTCCTTCCGTCAGCATACCCTTAAATCCCATAGCAGCCACCTGTGCACCAATTTCATCAGAGTATATCAAACTGGAATTACGAAATACCTTCGGAGCTTTACCAAACATCTGTTTGATTTTGTCGCTCATACGCATCACCTCTTCCTTAAAGCAGTCTTCATTGGCCAGCGATGACAAACCATGTGAATAAGGTTCTGCCAAAAACTCACAACAACCGGTATCATTGAGTTGATGCAGTAAATCGACTACGGCCGGTGCATGAATTTCAAGCTGTTCAAGCGCAACTCCCGAAATAGACAATGCCACTTTAAAAGCTCCATTGGAGTTCTTCACCATCTCAATCAATGCACTTAAAGCCGGAATATAAGAGCGTTCGGCAACTTCATTCATACCATTTTCATTGGCATAATCATCATAATAGTAATGATCGGCACCTATATCGAAGAAACGATAACGTTTCAGATGAATAATTTGATGTATCTCAAAATAAAGACAGATTGTTCTCATATCTATATTATTTTATTATTTATAATTCTTTATTACTTCTTCGTAAATACCACGAACCTTATATCCGACATTTTCCCATTTGATTTGGTCTACTTCCTTTTTACCCTCATCACGCAGATATTCGTACATCGCAGGGTAAGTACAAATAGAATAAACCGCATCTGCCATGGCATGAATGTCCCAATAGTCTGTCTTGATACATTTTTCCAGTATCTCGGCACAGCCGGACTGTTTAGAAATGATAGTCGGCACACTGCATTGCATAGCTTCCAATGGTGAGATTCCAAAAGGTTCAGAAACAGAAGGCATGATATACACATCACTGGCTTTCAGCACCTCATATACCTGTTTACCTTTCATAAATCCGGGGAAGTGGAAACGGTCAGCAATACCACGCTCGGCAGCCAAACGAATCATCTGATTCATCATATCACCACTGCCAGCCATCACAAAACGCACATTTTTAGTACGCTGTAACACCATAGCAGCAGCTTCTACAAAATACTCCGGACCTTTCTGCATAGTGATACGTCCCAGGAAAGTAACGACCTTCTCTTTGGGATTCTTTTTCGGAACTATATCCTGTATCTCCTGCGATAAAGGCGAAACTGCATTATGTACGGTAGATACCTTTTTGGGATCCTGGAAATACTTATGAATTACCGTCTGACGAGTCAACTCACTCACACACATAATATGATCGGCATGATCCATACCATTCTTCTCAATGGCATATACTGTAGGATTCACATTTCCACGGCTACGATCAAAATCAGTAGCATGTACATGAATCACCAGTGGTTTGCCAGATACCTGCTTGGCATGCAACCCCGCCGGATATGTCAGCCAGTCGTGCGAATGGATTATATCAAACTCTTGCTGACGGGCTACTACACCAGCCACTATGGAATAGTTATTAATCTCTTCATGCAGATTATCGGGATAACGCCCAGAGAATTCGATGCATCCCAGATCATTGGTATTCAAATAATTGAAATCAGCATAGATATGATCACGCAAGTCATAATAAAGTTGCGGATCCATATAAGAACCAACACGGCTTTTAACATAATCCCAATCAACATTTCTCCATACTATCGGGGTACTGTTCATGCCGATAATTTTCAAAAAACTCTGATCTTCATCTCCCCATGGCTTAGGGATACAAAAAGTAATTTCCATGTCTTCTTGTAAAGACATCCCTTTCGTCAGACCATAGCTGGCAGTTCCTAAACCACCCAAGATATGCGGGGGGAACTCCCATCCAAACATTAAAACTTTCATCTTCGTCCCTCCTCTTATAAATTATACTTCGATAATAACTTCAAAATACGCAGAATCTCGGCTACGTTCATCGCAAATGATACTGCTCCACGACCTTTAAAAGGTGGGTTACCATCGAATAACTCAGGTAGTGAGCCAATACAGTGACTGGTCATTTCAGCTTCAAAACCAATCAACTGGCGCTCTACAAACGAAATACCACTCATCTTATAAATCCGCAGATAGGCCTCCATATAAAATCCCATCAGCCACGGCCAGGCTGTTCCCTGGTGGTAAGCATAATCACGCTGCAGCTGGGAACCAACATAGTTCGGATTATAACCACCACTTTTTGGACTCAATGTACGAAGCCCTTTCGGAGTAAGTAACTCTTTCGTTACAATATCCAGCACTTGCTTTTTCTGCATACGATCAAGAGGAGAATAGTCAAAGGCTACAGTAAATATCATATTGGGACGTACACTCCAGTCCATCATATTCCCATCTACGTAATCAAGCAAATAACCATATTCATTACGGAATACTTCCACAAATGATGCACCGGTTATTGCAGCTTGTCCATCCAACGAATCGGCCAAAATCACATTTCCTCCTTCGCGTACCAGATCGGCAACGAAACGAAGTGCATTATACCACAGTGCATTTATTTCTACAATGTATCCCGTACGAGGCACTACCGGATGTCCATTTACCGTGGAATTCATCCAGGTTATAGCTTTATCCGCACCATTTGCATAAAGCAATCCATTCTCGTGAAGGAAAAGATTATCATGCTTCCGCTGACGGATAAATTCCATAATAACTTCTAACAAAGAACCATATTTCGTACGGCATTGTTCACGCGAAGTTTCCTTGGCATATTGTTGTAATGCCCATACCGCCCACAACAATACATCCGGATCATCCATTTCATAAATTTTACACCCTATCGGCTCATCATTTATATAATTACGGATAGCTTTTTCAGCAGTCTGCATTACATCTTCAAACTCATCGACTTCGTCCACAGCCAGCGTCAATCCGGGCAACGAAACAAACATATCCCGAGCACGACATTTAAACCACGGGTATCCGGCCAGTATATAATGATTATCTTCTTGCTTATTATGAAACTGATGTGCTGAGTTTTTCAGACAGTGATAGAAGCTATCACGAGGGGTACGATCTTCAGCCTCTGCCTCAAAAATTTGTTTCAAACGACGGGGAGATACTTCTGATATTCCTGCAGAAAAAACAATACTTTCACCCTTCTTTATATCCACTTCAAAATAACCCGGTACATAGAGGTCTTCATTAAAATCATAACCTCTTTCCTGTTCTTTGGGATATTCAATGCCGCGATACCAATTCGGATCAAAATGAAATTCATTCTTTTTATTCAATTGCATGAAAAGCTCCGGATATCCCGGATACATACAGGTTTTTATACCATTCTCCACCAATTGATACTCACGACTTGCCTGTGCATTTTCGTGTGTATACTCCCTTACACTTCTGAAAGCCAAAAAAGGACGGAAACGTAAAGTAGTTGCCGAGTGGGCATCCAATAAAGTATAACGAATCAATATCCTGTTTTCGTGATGTACAAAAATTTTCTCCTTTCGAAGGATAACTCCTCCAACACGGTAAGTTGTAGCCGGAATATGTTCACAATCAAACTCGCGGATATATTTATGCCCGTTAGGACTATAATTATTACCCTGATATTTGTGCAATCCCAAGTTAAACTCCGCGCCGTGTTGAATTACCGTTTCATCAAGAGAAGATAGCAGCACATGGTTCTCATCGTCCAGGTTGGGGACAGGGATCACCAGCAAACCGTGGTATTTGCGTGTGTTACAATCCACAATCGTTGTACAATGATAAGCTCCCGAACGGTTTGTCCGAAGAATCTCTCTCGGCAAAGATTCCTCAAGATTGACCATAAGAGTCTTGTCAAAATGTAAATAACTCATAGTTGTGCATTATTTAAAGGTTAATTATATTTCTGTTATCATAACATATATAATAGTATGATTTCCAAAAATACGAATTATAGGTAAAAACAAAAATAAAAACGGTTTTTATTTTCCATTTTCCTTAAAATATTCGTAGCATTGCGAAGAATTAACGAAAAAGAAGAGATATGAAACAGGATTTACGAAAAATCATTCTGTCCATGATGCTCCCCTTGTTCCTAATTTTTATCCTCTACATAATAAAAATATTAGAGGTTGGCATGGACTGGGACTTCACACGCCTGGGAGTATATCCTATGGAGAAGAGAGGATTGTTTGGCATTTTCGCACATCCACTGATACACAGCAACTTCCCTCATCTATTAGCCAACACACTTCCACTTTTTTTTCTATCCTGGTGCTTGTTTTACTTTTATCGTGGCATTGCTCCATATATATTCTTTATAATCTGGGTGGGTTGCGGGGCCATCACATACCTCATCGGGAAACCCGGATGGCATATCGGGGCAAGTGGTATTATCTATGGACTGGCATTTTTCCTTTTTTTTAGTGGGTTACTGAGAAAGTATACCCCCCTAATTGCAATTTCACTGTTGGTGACTTTTCTATATGGTGGCCTGGTATGGCAAATGATTCCCTACTTCACACCTGCCAACACTTCATGGGAAGGGCATCTGAGTGGAGCGATAATGGGAACACTTTGCGCATTTGCTTTCGTAGGTTATGGGCCACAACGCCCGGAACCACTTGAAGAAGAAGAAGAGAATGACGATGATGAAGAAGAGATGAAAGTTGAAAATTGAAAGCTTATTTAGTTGAAAATTGAAAGTTACTATGCAGCGTGATAGCGCAGCTAACTTTCAATTTTCAACTTTCAATTTTCAACTAAATTAAGACTTTCCGCCTCTTATATTCATTCGGAGTACACTGCATCTGTTCTTTGAATACGCGACTAAAATACTGAGGTGAAGAGAATCCACTTTGATAAGCGACCTCTGATAAACTGTATGAACTGGTATCTAGTAATTCCAAAGCACGCTTTAAACGCATTTCTTTAACCAAATCAATGGGAGAAGCTCCTGTAAAGGTTTTAATCTTCCTATAAAATACAGCACGACTCATATTCATTGTTTCTGCCAGATCATCAATTTTAAAATCGGGATTTTGCAAATTATCATCAACCAGCCGGAGGACTTCCTGAATAAATGAATTATTGAAAGCAGGCAATGTCTTTAATATTTGTTCAAGTTGTGTATCAGGTTGTTTATCGACTGTTTTCCCTAATCTTTTCAAGGGCTTCCGGAGATAATAAGCAGCCAGAGAATTACGTTGTTGTATCAATGATTCAATTCGTGCCTTCAGATAAGCAGAATTAAAAGGCTTAGCAATATAATCATCCGCACCATATTGTAATCCTTTGACACGATCGTCAACAGAAGCCTTTGCAGAAAGTAAAATTACAGGGATATGGCTAGTATCACGATTCGCCTTTACTGCCTCCAACAGTTCAATGCCATCCATTTCGGGCATCATCACATCACTAACAATCAGATCCGGCAGTTCTTTTGATATAATTTCCAGCCCTTGTTTTCCGTTAGCAGCCTCCAACACACTGTAACGATCTCTCAAAATAGTAATCAGAAAACGACGAAGCTCATCATTGTCCTCTATTATTAATATACTTCTCTCCTTCTCTCCCTCATTAGACGAATGTACTTCCGGGTGATAGTCAAACTGTATTTCATCATTCAGAATAAACTCAGCCTTCGGATCATTGGCATAGGTTTCATATGTACAAGGCAAAGTTATAGTAAAAGCTGTACCTTGTTCTGGTATACTTTCAACTTGTACTGTACCATGTAGTAAATCTGCATATTCTTTCACCAGTGAAAGTCCTATACCGGAGGAACGATTCGGATCGGCCTTACCAAAGGTAGCAAAACGTTCGAACAAGTTATCAATCTTCCGAAGATCCATCCCCTTACCTTCATCACGAACACAAATAGAGAAACTACCGGACCTCATACAGATTGTCATAGTAATGGCCTTACCATTAGCTGTATACTTAAAAGCGTTGGATAATAAATTAAAAAGTATCTTTTCCAATTTATCCATATCCGTATAACAACGTATTTCCTGCATTTCATGAATTAGGTTGAAATGAATAGAACGTTCGTGAGACAACTGTGCAAAATTCTCACAGACCTGCCGGCATAAAGCAATCACATCGCCTTGCACTATACTTAGTTTCATCTTTCTCCCTTGTATCTTTCTGAAGTCCAGAATTTGATTAACAAGCCTTAGCATACGGTTCACATTCCTCCTGACCACCTGAATGTTCTCCGTTCCACTTTCCTGTATTTGTCTCCGTTCTACAATCTCCTCAACTGAACCAGAAATCAAAGTTAACGGAGTACGAAGTTCGTGCGAAATATCTGTAAAGAATCGTAGCTTCAAGTCACTCAGTTGTTCTTCAAAGCCTACTTTCCGTTTCAGATTAGTAATATAGATTATAATACCGGACACCGTCAGAATAAGTATTATAACTATAAACACATAAAGTACCCACGCCCAGATTGTCTCTGTAAAATGAGGCTGGATATGTATATGAAGAGGAGCGATATTATCATGCCACACTCCATCTCCATTGGTAGACTTTACTTCCAATACAAAATCACCAGCGGGCAGATTAGCAAAACCTATGGAATGATTCTCTCCGATATATCCCCACTGATCATTGATACCCTTCAAACGATAAGCATACTGAAGCGCCTCCGAGTTTGTATAATCCAGTGCCGAAAAAGTAATCGTCACATTACGCTCCTTCTTACTCAATACCAGAGAATCTGCCACAAGAATAGAAGTATAGGCAGTACCGTCGCTATTTTGAATATTTACTCCGGTATAGACTATTCGGGGAATAAAATTACTCTTTTTCAAATCATACAATCGAAGACGTAAAACACCTTGGTTCGTACCGATATACATCGCTCCCTGCTCGTCAATAGCCGGATGTGCCTCACTTACCTGCAAATCTGTATGCAGATTTGTACTATCATACGTTTCGAACTCTCCCCGCTCCGGACAGTATTTACCAATATAATTCTCAAAACATATCCAGATATTCCCATCTTTGTCTTCCAGTATGGCTTGTGGCAAGTCGGATGGAAGCCCGTTCTTTTTATTGAGATAGCTGAAATGAATTCGTGTATTCAACAATGAATCTGTATTTGCCAAACAAATCCCTCCACTGTAGGCTGCAATATATAATTTACCATCCCTACTTTCCAACACGTCCATAATATCATTATTACTGAGTCCGTCAGTACAGTCATTGTGATAAAATACAATATCCTCCGGTTTCTGAAAATCATCCGAAAAACTCAATAAACCTTCTGTTGTACCGGCAAGCATAACACCTTCCCGTGTACAATGCAAACTACGTACTTTATGACATAATCCATCGGGATATCCTTTCAACAGATTCCCCGGATGAATAAAACGGGAATTATCCGGAAATCCGGTGAATAGATTAATTCCTCCTCCCAATGTCCCGATCCATATACGGTTTCGAGTATCCTGGCAAATCGTATAAATTGCATCATTACTGAGGCTATAAGAATTTCGCGCATCATGCCGGAAATTCTGAAGAGTAAAAGATCCCTCTTTTTCTGTCGCTACTACAATTCCGTGATTACGGGTTCCCAACCAGATACGTTGTTCGTTATCCTCAAAAAAAGTATAAACCTTTTTACCGAACGATACATTCTGATCTTTCAGCAATCTACCTCCGGAATCCATATTACCTATATAGTTACCCTGTGCATCATACACCTCTACCCGATTCTCTTTGGAAGCAATCCACAGACGTTTTTTTGAATCGATAAATACGCCCCGCACTTCCTGTCCACCGGTAGTAGCAAGATAATCATAATTACGATTTGTAAAATAAATCTTATCAAAGCCATACTTACGGCTTACCCACAGATTCTTATGAGAGTCCCGCAAAAAAGCTCTGCCTTCCGTCCGGTAAGGTTCCTTTTGTCCTGTTGTATAACAGTAGGCCGGTTCTAATCGGTTACTTCCGGAATTATAAGTATAAAAACTCCCGTCACGGGTCATCAACCAGATTCCTCCGAATTCATCTTCATGTATATGGCGAAATGTATCTTCACCTGATAGGTTCTCCCGAAAAACAGTCATTTTTCTATCAGTAAATGAATAACATAACACTCTTTGTCCATCCAACATCCAAATCTGATCCTGTTTTGAATGAAAGGCTCCCGTTATATGCAAAGGTACGGTAGTTGCCTGCTTGTATAATTGTTCAAAGCTCTTTTTCCGGGTATCGTAAACAATAATTTTTTCCTGGTCCGGAATCAGCAACCTGCCTGTTTTTATAGTAACAAGTCCACTGACTTCCTTCATGAGGAAAGGGTTAGAGACACTCTGAATACCGATCTGCGGTGTAAATGCGTATAATTCTCCTTTCTGAGTGATAAAAAAAGTATTCTTATCAACTTCCTTTATATACCTCAATTCTACCTTTGTACGTATTTCCGGATGACCGTAAACGAAAGTTCCCCGGTCGGTCAATATCCACTCATATCCTTTCTTATCCTTGTGAACAGAATATATTTTCTTTCCGTGTTCCGCGCAAGAATGACAAGGCAAGTGTACAATTCCATCCGTTTCTCCTAATCGGTCTTCATCAAGCCTGAATAAATCTCCGGCCTGATTACTGAACCAAAGTAAGCCACCCTCCTGCTTATATAATCGCGCTACCCGTCCATAATCAGCAAGATGCGAATATCCGGAAAAGATATTCTGGAAAGTTTCAGTCTGGGTATTAAACAAATAAAGTAAATTATTATAAGTAACACACCATATATTCCCTTTTTTGCCCTCTGCAATCTGTTGAATACGATTGTATTCCAGGCGGGTATTATCTGTAGGATAAGATTTATAATTCTGAAATGTATAACCGTCAAACTTTTCTAACCCGTTCCAGGTAGATATCCAGATGTATCCTTTATCATCTTGCAAAAAATCCGTCACAGTATTCTGAGATAATCCATCTTTAGCCGAATAGTAACGTATATGCATCAAGCTCTGAGCAGAAAGCATAAACGGATAAATAAAAGATATAAGTATAAGAGGCAATCTAAACATAACGAATCTTTGAGATAGACAAAGATAACGTATTTCCTGTAATAATGATAAAATTATTGTTGGATAAGCACTTATAATTCGTGATAGAGTTATACTATATGAAGAAAAACAAAAAGGGTAAAACTGTTTGTTTTGCCACCTTGTTGGCAATACTTTGCCATCCCATTGGCAACACCTTGCCATTCTGTTGGCAACACCTTGCCAATAGGATGGCAGTACAGAGAAATACAGGGCTTAATCTAAAAAGTATGGCTACAGTATAAAGAGAGAGGAAACATCTTTTTCAATGCCCCCTCTCTCCCTCAAGATGACCTATACTATTCATCAGTAAACCAACACCTTGAATACCGAATTATTTGTCTTCAAGATATATTGTCCGGCCGGAACAGAGAGTGATACATTACGATAAACCTCCAGACTTCGTACCAAAGTACCGTTTATACCGTATATATTGATATCTGTTGCTGTTTCAATACCACGTACAGAGATGATTCCCTTACCCCCTATGACACTAATATTGTTTTCCAAAGTAGTATTTTCAACACCAGTACCAATGCTTCCTACTATAAATTCATCAGAAGCCTCACTCAATGCACCGTATTCATTAACGGACTGCACAGTGACTACATCATTCAAATTAGCCTCATAGTGGGTTTCAGTAGTAAATCCGGCTACTTTACCATTAATGTTTACTACATAGCAGATAGCATATTCATCAGCAATCCAACCGAATGTAGCAGTTCCTTCTATCCCACTAATAACAGGTTTGGCAGTTTGTTCTACCATTGGTAACGGATTCCAGATACCGGTAGCAGCACCACTTCCGTCACCGCTCAATACATTTTCTATTGTATACGAAGCAGCTTCTTCATCTGTAAGGAAGTTTTTGGCTTTACCACGAATCGTCTCACCATTGCTTTCGTACCAATAGTCTTCGATAGATGTTTCGCTCATTTTATATCCGTTCTTGTCCCATATATTGTACACAGCCCAAAGAGCAGGCACAGCACCCATTGTAGGATACCAATAACCATCATACGGTTTCACACGGCATTCCGTATCAATAAATACAGTTTTTGGCTCATTGTGCCAGGGACGTCCAAAATATACCTGTGTTTTATCTTCCTTACCATCGGGAGCAGTAATCTTTGTATTTTTGAATACATATCCCCAACGCGTACTTACTTGTGTAATATTACCCTGATTGTCTTTAAGATCAGTATAATGCGACGGAGCAACAATGTAACCTCCCGATTCACGTACAATATTCAGCGTACAATTATCAAAGTAAACATCACCTCCTCCATAAATAAAATCGACTGCACCTTCAATCATCGTATTACGGAAATAGTTACGGTCATAATAGTGAGGTCGATTATTACCCGTATTCGTATTTCCTGTTTTCGGACTCAGATATGTATCCTGATAAGAACGGATACGGCAGTTGTTGAAAGCTACACGATCTGCTTCTACATACAGAGACAATGCTTGCGGACCACGTGTTTCATTCCCTTCATATTTAGTCCACCACTCATTATCAATCGTCAGATTCTCTGCATAGAAGTCATTTGACTTAATTACCAGTGTGGCACCTTCTGCCACATTATACCAAGGTTGACTCTTATCAGTAGCATTACTTCCTGCAATACGGTCTTGTGCGATCGTTACTTTATTTACATCTTCACCAATGAGATGCACAAACGGACGATCTACCACTATAATACGGCTGTCTTCCGAAGCAGATAGTTTGCCACTCTGATCTTCCCAGGTATATTTCCCGGTAGAGAATGTACGGTTATTCAAATCATTATAATATCCGGCTTTTATAAAAATAAGCCAGGGTTTGTTATTAGTCACCGGCACAGCATCAATAGCTTCCTGAATCGTTTTGTATTGACCTATTGCAGTTGAGGTCGGCATAACACTAACTTCCAGACTTTGATCTACTATCGCATTAAAAAGACGGGCTTCCGGTTTAATACGCTCCATCACAGTGAAACTACTGCTGACAGCTGGTGCATTATTGCCGGAACGATCAGTCACGTACCCTTCCGGAAGCTCCAAAGTATATGTGCTCGTATAAGCCAAATTTACATAGCGGAAAGAGACAGAAAAACTTCCATATTCCGGTTCGAGTGTAATCGTTTTACCGTTTCCAGTCAATGTAGCCTCTCCTGTACCAGCCTGGATACGTTCATTATAAGAAATCATAATCTTACCACTGGCTGATACACCAGTAGCTTTATCTGCCGGAGCAATAGCTTTGATAGCAGGTGCCTCATGATCTTCCTCAACAACCGGAGTGCCAAATACATAAATATTACCCAAACCGGTTTCACTATGGTCGGTATAATTCAAACCACTTTCCGAATCGACTTTATCGAAGTTATATTCACCATTGTTATCATTAAGAACCTCATCACCTGTACCGGTAAAGCGAATGTATACCATTTCTTTATCAGCAAACTCCTCACCCGACAATTCAAAATCAACACTTGTAGCCAGTCCGTTGACCAATTTATAAATCAACTCTTCGTTATTATTCGTAACAGGTTTATAAATAGTACCATCTGTGGAATAAAGCACCTTCCAGTTTACAGCTGCGGCATTCTTTGCAACCAAAGCTGCAGTGAAACGAACGGTTGTAAAGTTCCTGGTTGAAAACTGAATCTGCATTGCCACATCCGTACTGCGATATCCGTTCATATACAAACCATTGACCGAACTTATGACAGCTCCCTTGCGCATACGTACTACCGGAGTACCACTCGAATTACCGTTCAATGCACTTCCGTCATTCACTTTCACAACAGAAGCAGTAGCATTACGTTCTGAATCCCAGGTATAATCGGCAGCAAACGGATAATTCCCTTTGTTTGCCCAAATCTCTGCTTTATCGGAATTATAAGCGGCAATGAAATCCTGAATCTCATAATTTGCAATAAGTTCCGTATTTTGTTTTACCGTCACACTGCGCTCGGCAGTTGTAACACTGGAATTTTCAAAATCATCTTCCCAATTCAAAAATCGTGCAATTGGAAGTTCGTTTGCTGTAGCAGTTACTATCACACCTTCTTCATACTTCCCTTCAGTTGGTTCCGGATTCAATGTAACAGAACCAATCTGCATTTCCAGATCATTGATGCAACGGGTAGAAAATGTATAAGTATTCACTTCCCGGAAAACAGCTTTCAATGAAGTATTACTTCTTACTGCAAATGAATATGGATTTTCCGCCGACACTTCTTTACCACTATTATCCACCCAATTAACAAAATGAAAACCAAACTTTGGAAAAGCTGTAACAGTTACTTTCGTATCTTCATCCATCAAACTGCCTGCCGGCATCTGATTAACAGTACCTGCACTTTCCGGTTCCATACTTGTTGCTACATTATATTGCGGAACTTCTACGGCTGTACCATTTACTGTACCTGTAACCATCACATTACTAAAACCTATTTCTTTATTATTTGCCAGACTATATACACTGATAATCAATGATAGTTCTTCATCAGTTGCCGACATACTACCCAAATCATATGTACATTCAGTGGCATTTACAGAGGCTCCGGAACGATTGGGTTTGATAGTACCTGCCACCGTTTTTTTAGTCCCATCGGCGTACTTCAAATAAATATCGACCATACCACCTCCTGTGCCAAATACACCCATTTTGAAAGAAATCTGTCCCGGCTGAAAGGTCAATCCTTTAGCTGGTTTTATAGAGTAAATCAGATCATGTCCATCTGTTGCCCCACTCATTTGAGCGCTTGGCTTATAAGTATTCATACTCAGATTTTCGTCAAGCCCTTTATACTCTTGTTGTTTGGAGAAGGTCATCTCTCCACCCAAGACAAAAGCAGTTATACTAAAAGCCTGTTCATTACTGACAATAGCCTGCGATGGTTCATTCGCTCCACCGGACATTCCCCATGTCGCTGTCACTTTTTCGTTATCAAAAGTTTGAGCTATAACCATTTGTGTAGCAAGCCCCAATATTCCAGCCAGACAGCCTTTTAATAAAAAATTCCTATTCATGATATATTATTTTATTATTCATAAAACTCATTTCATTTTTTGACGATACGTATTGTTTGCATCTGAGTTCCCGTAACTAACTTACAAAGATAAACTCCATCAGAAAATCCTCTCAGATCAATTTCGTGTGTGTGAATTCCGGTTTCCTGATTCTTACTATAATTCAGCATAGTACGTCCTTCTATACTGTATAAAGTAATATCTACCAAGCCTGGCTCGGAAAGTTCGTAATACAAAGTAGTCCGGTCAGCAGTTATCGCCGGAGTACAATAAGCTTTCTTCATACTGTCTACAGTTCTTATAGAAGTAATCTCTCCTTCTGTTACAACTCCTTTCACTGTGACGCCATAAAGACAAATTGATTTCCGATTGGATTTACTGCTATACCAGGGATATACACGTAAATAAAGTGTTTCTTCTCCTTGAAGTTCTATAATCTCTTTCAGAGAAATGGGATACATAGTATTGGATACATTAGAGGGACGGTTACTTATCAGTGTATACTCACCAAATCCCGGATCTTTAGAACACATTACCCGGAAACACATACCATTACCACCAGAACCACCGGCATACAACCCGATAGAGTCGATATTGAAAGTAGTTCCTGCATTGGCAGTTACAGAAAATTCAATATAACGACTATAGTTTACATCGATTTCATTCTCCGGCCAGTCATCACCTTCAATAATGTTTCGTTGTGTTTTTGTCTCCGGATCTACCAATCCATCCATCCAGATAGTCGGATTACCCGGTTTAGCATAACGATCAGCGTACATCTGGCTAAAAACCTCTTCTGCAGCCAATATCGGACCGGTAACAACCGCCTTGGTATCCTGATTTAACTGCCAATAAGCCTGAGCTTCTACTCCGCCCTCAAAAGAGACTCCCTCACCAGTCAGAGTTGCAGTTTTAGTACTTGTACCGTTACTCACAGTTAGCGTCCCGCTTTTTACACCTTTCTCTGTTGGCAGGAATTTTACATAAACAGAAGTCATGGGCAGGTTTCCATTTTCATACCCAATCTCTGCTACAGAAGCAAAACCTCTGATAGCATTCAAAGAGATTTCAAATCCCTCTGAAGCAGAGACTGTTACTTTACCGCTACCCGGTGTTAAATCAATGCCACTGATTGAAAAGGCATACACAGAACCTGCATTCAGATAACTCTTTCCAAAATGATGAGTCGTCGGATTAATCAATACATCCGGATTGGCATTAAAATACTCTGTCAATAATCCTTTTGCCACCAGTCCTTGTACAGCCAGACGAGCGTAAAGAGTGGCTCCGTATTCTCCGATATGGGTACCATCTCCTACATTATATATAAGTTCTTTTGCTTTCTCCTCTCCGTATTCATCGCAGATTTCACGTGTCAGAGCAGTATGATCCACCAATGGACAATTCAGTTCCCGGGCAACCTCTTTCATGGCAGCTACATAATCCAGATCTTTGCCGGAAGACATTATTACATCGGCTCCTAAGTTATGAGCTCCTTTATCCGTTATTTTATTTCCACTGAAATAACCACGTACAATAGGAGTAAACAAAATTGGATTAGCCCCCAATTCTCTAACTTCATTTACATACTTTCTCAAATACTCCTGATAGGTAGTCCATGGGTAAGTTCCGACTTCTCCATCCGCTCCTGCATGCTTTTCATCGTTGTGCCCGAATTGGATAATAACATAATCTCCCTCTTTAATCTGTGGTTTTACAGTTGTCCAGAAGCGGCTCTCTTCATAAAATGTTTTAGAACTTGTTCCACTCTTAGCACGGTTATTCAGTGTAGCACCGTTAACCATAAACTGTGGGAGCACCTGAGGCCATCCCCGTTGGCCGTTAGTATTAACAGAAGGGTCAGTTGATTTCTCTTCCATCGTAGAATCGCCGATGGTATGAACTGTCGGGGCTTGCGCAAAAGCAGAAGCAAGCCCAAGGCTGCAAACAGCAGCCAGAAGAAAAGATTTGAATTCGTTTTTCATGATTGATATGAATTGTTTTTCGAAAGACAAAGCTAATGCAAGCCTTTTCTTTTTTATTGCACATTCTATTCAATCTCCCGATTGAACAAATTGTGCAATAAAATCGAATAACAATCGATATCCAACCAATCAATTTTTCCACATTACGATCAAAAAGCACCACACAAAATACTTATATACAATATTTTGTATTGCTTTCAGACAAACTCAAACAGTTTTTATTCTATCACTGAATCATGTTCTTTCAGATAAATACGTAACAGTTCGAAAAACGCAGGAGCATCCAACAATATAATATTCTCATCCTGTGCTTTCACCTCATCCATCACTTCACAATACCAGGTAGGTTGCTTCAGAATATTACGAAACCAATGAAAAGGTAATGCCGAACGCTCTTTCACACGTTCTACGATTCTTTTGGCTGCAACTTTCGGATCATCGTCATTGATGTCCCAATCGGCACGAATCACCGGCATATCTCCATGCATCAATGCCATAGGAGCTTTTTGCGGAACGATACCATTCGGACTGAAAGAAGCATAACAGTCCAACCCTTGCCGGTTCAAACCAGGCGCCTCTCCGTCTATTACAAATCCGGTAATGGTCAATCCCCATTTATCATAATACCGCCTGCAATGTTTTGCCCACACCGATAATCCCGAAGGAAGTCCAGACAATTCACGAGGTTCTTGCAACATGCCCGGCATTATATATCCCGCACCATTATCGGCCGAAGCAAAATAATCATTTGAGGTAGCCGTTGTACGGAAGTTATGCATAATATGCGGTACACGTTCGGCCAATACAGGACTGATACACCACATCAATGGTAATTTTCCCCGGTTAGGATCATCCCAGATAGAAGGTGTGCGTTGTGATATCCATGCGGAAGCATCATAATCGCCGACATAAAAAATAATAAAATTCCTGCCGTCCACATTTACTTTACCATCTGCTGTTAGTAATCCTCTTTTTTGTAGTTCTTTATGAGAAATCCATGGTTGGGAATACTTCTTCTCCGTAGGGAAGTGCTGCCAAAAAGAAGCATTTGCCAAAGCTCCATACCCAATGGCATCTGCATCCTTAAAGGCATTGTAAGCACTGATAACACGGCTGAATTCCCATTCAGTGGGAACATCGTCATGAATACCCGAAGCATGCATTGTATATTTATAAGCCCAGGAAGGGAAACCTCCGATATAACACATCCTTTCATTTTTATTCTGTTGGTAAGCTAACAACAGCATTTCTTTTAATGTATTCAAATCTGCACCTATCGGTTGAGCCGGTTCGTCAGTAGCAGGTTCATCTCCCCAGGGAGATAAATCGAAGAAAAAAGCCTTCTTACTGACAAAAAAATCATGATTACTCAAAGTATGATGATTTCTTACGGTGGCAAAAGGTTTTTGTTTCCAATATTGATCAATATAATAAGCCGCAAATTCCGTATTGCATTTACCGGTTTTCATATATTTTTCTATAAACCATACATAAGGATCATTTTTCAAGGATCCGGTAGACATACGTTCTGTATCTGGAATTTTAGTTCCTTTTTTACCGGTAAACATAGAGGTTCCATCCGGATTCAGTAACCAGATTTTCACTGGAAGTTTAGGACCGTTTAATATTAAACGGCTATATAAACTTCCCGGAGTGACATCATAACGAATAGCTACCAAATTTTCGATACCTGCTACAGATGAAGCAACATTACTGGTAGACGGTACATGTCCATCATATACCACCACTCCATTAATATAAGATGCATATGCAGTGAACAACTCTTCCATCGTTTGGAACTTTTGTGTGTCACGCCCATATAACCACTCTCCTTTCCGAGCATATTTATTCCACCAATAAGCATCAATATCATTTGTACCTTCCATCACAAAATAAACATATAAACGAGGAGTTTCTCTATTTACTATTCCTTGCAGAGTAGATACAGCATGAACATCATCCCAAGCCACGTTAAGTCCTTCCAAAGTTTTCAAATCAGTTTGAAGTGTATAACGCAAATCATAAACACCAATTTTATCTTTGGCAAAACCTGTGTTTACAACTAATAAAAATGCAACTAATATTTTAAAATATTTATTCATTACTATTTGATTTATTATTTATTTTCACACGGTATTCTCAATATAGTTAGCGAATTGGCCTGACAATTCACATTAAATGTACTACCAACTCCTAACAGTTCGGAAACTTTAGGAACAACCTTCAACGGATCACTAAAACTATTCTCTTCAAATCTGTCGTCTGCTCCTAATACGATTTTAGTTCCTTTCGAAGCTATATCCCTCGCATTATCCAGTTGCAATCTAACTTTCCAGTTCTCGGTCTCTGCATTTACCAATTTAACAATAACTTCATTCCGCTCTCTGTCATAACCCGATACAACATAATGTTTCTTCTTAGGAGCATAAGTATATTCATATTGTAGTTCATCATTAAGAAAACATTTCCAATGAGCACCTTCGATTTCGATTCTTACCGTATACCACTGATGCGCCTTGATAGACGTAGTATTACGATAATCAAATAAAGAGATAGAGCCTTCATCATTCACCTCACGAAAAATAACCGACTCATTGGTATGACTTCCCATATCTGCCATAAAATAATTATTAGGATCTGTTCCACCAAACACAATTCTGAATCCTTCCGTTCCGGATATTTTTTTAGCTTTTAATTCAATTGTACAATCTTCAAACTCCCTGTTTTTAAGAATTGCAAAAGCATCTATTCCCTTCTGACTCTGAAGCAAAAGATCTCCCTGTGTTTTCCAATCTCCACGAATAATATTCCATTTATTCACAAAATCGTCCCATCCGGAAGTATACATTTCTTCACCGTTTACAATAATTTTCAGGTCTTTAAATTGAACTTCTGTATTATTTGTTCCCAAACCAATGAATCCTTTCGTCCGGAATGACGATTCAGGAAAAGCAAGTTTCAAATCCGTATGCAGATTCACATCCGGACGATTCTCGGAAAACATTTTCAATACATAATAATTAGTACGGCCATAAACAGAATCATTTTTCAACACCAGCAAATGATCTCTTCCGTGGGCTGCATTCTCAATCAGTGGGGCATAAGACACCATTTGAACTTTATCCGCATTCCTTTCCACTCCTGTCAGATAAGCTGCTTCTGCCAAAGATGAATAGAGAGAAGGCCTACCGATAGCTGCATATTCTCCTACATAGATTTTATACGGAGTATCATCGGGTAATTTATCATAAACATCTGCATTATTATAGAACCAACCGGCCGTTTCATAATAATGTGGATCTAATATCTCTATTTTCTCTGCATCCTGAATATAAGGGCTGAACATGAGTGCGCATATGACCTCTATCTGAGGATATTTTTCTTTGATTGCTTTATAAAAGCGATTATAGTTTTCCACATAACGAAGGCCCATATTTTCGTTTCCTACCTCTACATACTTTAATGGAAAAGGTTTCGCATGTCCATTCTCTGCTCTCTTTTTTCCGTAAACAGTGGTAGTGTCACCTAACGCATACTCAATAGCATCCAAAGCTTCCTGAATCAAATCATTTATCTGCTTCTCTCCCTCCCAGTAATCTCCATTCCGAAACAGACAAGACATACCGGCATTACAGACAAACATACCTTTGGCATTAATATCTTCACAGAACTGCAAAAACTCATGATACCCGAACCCATACGTACTGCGATAGCCCCACAAGTTATATTCTCCCGGGCGCTTGATGATATCTCCTATCGTTTCTTTCCATTTGACGCGGTTGTCCATTGTTAAACCTTCGACTATACATCCACCCGGCCAACGAACAAAATCGGGATGCAATGCTTCAAGCATTTGGGCAACATCTTCTCTCAACCCATTCTTATGCCCACGAAAAGTATTCTCAGGAAACATAGATACAAAATCAATGTATACTTTCCCTCTATGAGGCAACAATAAGGCAAAACGAAGATCGTTTGCTGTTGTATCGACAACAAAAGTTCCTTCATAACGATTCCAGGAACCAACTTTTCCCACCTGAAAATCCTTAGAAGCTACAATTTGTTCCTCACTATCCAGAAGGACAGCTTTCACAACAGCATTTTCCAATTCTTTCGTAAACAAATGAAACTGAAAATTATACTTTTGTCCTTTAGTAACAGCTATCCCCCAATAACCGGTATTAATAACCAGTACATCAGATCCCGATTCATCCAAATTTATAAATAAGGAGTGGGGAGTGGCACTATTCAAAGGTCTATCCTCCGTTATTTTATAAGAAGGAGTAGTTGTACCGGAAACGCACTTCACTTCCCATCCTTCCATAAAAAGTGAATCACCCCATACAATACTAAAATGATTGATGGAATCATTGGAATAACAATGCAAGGGTTTTGCAACGGCTCTCCCCTCTTTCAATATTGTACCAGAAGGTAAAGTACCATCTTCAAAGCCACGATTCCTTATCATTTCCGCATATAAGCCTCCATCGCCAGAATGAGTGATTTCTTCAAAGAAGATGCCATATAATGAAGAAGGGATCGCTGCCTCTTCACGTGACAAATCAATTGTTACTACATCGACAGGCTGATTGCAGGACAGCAAAGTAATCAAGCCTCCAAGCTGTAGTATTTTATTTATCCATGCTTTCATACTTTATTTCCTTTTATTCTTTAGATAATAATCCAGTGATTTCATAAAAACACCTCCGACAACCGAGCGTGCACGAAAATTAATATAATCAGCATTCAACGTTTCATACCAATCGCCTAAAGGGACTCTTGAGGAAGTTTCATTCACATATTTCCAAAGCGGGCGTATCAATTCCTGAAAATCACTTTCCGAATCAGCCATAGTAGCACTCCATACCGTATCGTCTGTTTTTCCCCACGTGAAACGATAATCTAAAGGTAATCCGTATTTATTCTGATTTTTTAAATAGAAAGCAACTTCTTTCTTCATTATCTCATCCGGCAATATATTTAACCCCAAAGTTTTGTCCCACACAAAATTATACTTCTGACTCCAAGTATCCGGTTTATCAAATGACAACCGATAATGATCTCCATCGTTAGCTTTCTGCTCCCATTCAACGGCCATTTTTTTAGCCATTTCGGTATATTTTTTAGCCTCCGGTTTATTCAACATTTCAGCCAGGCGACCATAACCTGCAATAGCCATAATAGCCTTAGCCGACAAATTTGCATTATGTGCCAGATGACCCGCAAAATCTTCGGTACACAACTGATTCTCCGGATCCAATCCCTCTTCTGCCAGATAGTTACTCCAGATGGTCAATGTTTCCCAATGTTTTGCTGCATAGTCTGCGTTCCCATCGGCAATGGCAATTGCGGTTGTCATTATCAACATATTCCCTGTCTCTTCCACAGGCATGTCCTCCTGATAAGTTTGTCCGTTTGCTAATGGATATGTGCCAATATCATGTGCAGCAAAAGGTTTTGTCCAACGACCGGACTCACTATAATCGAAAATAAAATTCAGCATAGCTTTCATTATTTCCGTATTATATCGGATAAAAACAGGACAAGAAGGATATGTCACATCCACTGTACCGATAGACCCATTGCTGTTATTCTCTTTGGAAAAGAAAAATAATTCATCATCAGGGCCCGAAACTAATTTATGGGCAGCTACTGCCTGGCGATAAGAGACAGCACATAGTTCAGCATACTGTTGTCCGCCAGCTTCAACAGCGTCTTCCATTACTTTACGATCCCATGCATCACATTTCTGTATTGTTTTTGCATAATTCTTCCGGGCATCAGCCAATGCAGCCTCCATCATTGGATATTTTTTCTTCCAATATGCTTTCAGATTTTTACCAAAGTATTGTATGGAAGCAATATCATCATAGCCAATCATCAGATATCCTTCTGCTTTTTGATTCTTTACACTACCCAAATTCTCGCTATATGCCAAAAGTATTTCTTCCCTGTCTAAGCGTACAGATGTTCGAGTAGTTTTAATATCTGGTAGTATTCCTTTTTCAACAAAACTCCCTTGAATAAAATCTGGAGCTCCCATAGATATTTCAGAAAATTCCGATTGTTTACCTGCCAGATAGAAGTATCCCCAGTCTATACAAATAATATCCCCGCTTTTACCTAAAACATTCTGCTCTAAAGTGCCCGTTTTTAAAATACGAATACCAGAAGATTGATAACTCTCCACACTTACCTCCTGTTCCAGACTGTTAACAGTCCATTGGGGAGTTGCAGAGAAATAAATCTGTACATCATGTGTATGTTTATCTAACGACTGTACTTCATAACTAATATAATTCACCGGACTACTCAATAAATCCAAATCATTCAGAACCAGTGGACTCGTAAATTTCAGATTTAATTGTACCGGACCACAATAAAAAGAATAATAAGTTTGGGTAGGTAATACATTCACCTTTATTTGTTCGGCCTCCATACTGAAAAAAGACCCTATTTCATCCTCGGTAAAAAGACCAAAATCAACATAAGCTCCTCCCTTTGTATTGTGGCAATGAGCTGCAATAAGATTATCTTCTGGCATCAGAGATTTCACTTGTTCTGCATCCAAAGGTTGTATCACATAATTTTTCCAACTATACCCTGTACTCACCAACATTTGTCCATTCAGATACAGCTCAAAAATATCATCATGTGAATAAACCAGATATAACTTTTTCTTTGTGACATTCTTATTATCAATCGAAAACCTCCGACGTATCCAAATGTCGCCCTGATTCCATCCGGTTTTAACATTAGGCATATCAGCACTTCCAAATGCTCCTATACCTTCCTGCCATTCTGCATCATTATATTCTTTTTTATACCAATCGGCATAAGGTAATATATTCGTATATTTGGCTTGCCATTCTTCGTCACGGGCATCTTTCAATATTGCTCTTAAAGTCTGTTTATCTTTTCCCATAAAACGATAGCATTTACCATCTACCCTTAAAACACCTACCAAAGGATGTTCTGTTCCTGTCCAATGCCTGACATCATCTTCATATAATTCATCAGTATGTGACCAAGCTGAGATATAAGGATCGATTGTAATCAAAGGATAGGCAGAAGCTCTTAAATTAGAAGTTGGTATTTCCTTTTTATTCCCGGCTTCCACAAAAAAAGATAAAAAACTTAATAGCAAAAGCAAAATATTTTGTTTCATGGTAATGTTTTTCGTTTGGTCATTCTGTCACTAATATTTTCTTCACAATTATTTCTCCATTATCTCTTGTTATCCGAACAATGTAAAATCCGGGAGTAACAGATACGAACTCTGAATAATCAGTAGACAGCAATTCTTCCACTTTTAATCCTTCTGATGAATAAACCTCAACTTTACCTATCGGTGTTGCAGCATTTATTCTAAAACCGAATTTATCACTAAAAACAGATAGATTTTCCTCCTCTACGTTCACAACAGAAGTTATATTACTTTTATCCAAATAAACATTAGCTACAATTGCATTATTTCCACGCCAAACCATTTTCAGACGGTGTTTACCAGACAGTACTCCAAAAGTTCCTTTACTAAATTTATATTTCATCAAAGATCCTGTACGAACCAGCTCTACACTTGTAAAAGGAAGCAATTCATTTGCACCAAACGTTTTTAGACAAGCTGAATGGTTTCTCCACCGGACATACACAGCATGAGAACCGGTAATATTCACATTTAATGAAGCAGATACTTCTTTATATTCTCCTTCTTTGGTTTGTTCCACAGGTATAGATGCTACAGGAACTGCAGTATCTTCTATATAAATATCAAAGAAACCATCTTCACAATATTCAGGATTGGTATATTCAATCATAAACTGATTATACAAACCATATCTTGCATTACCAAAATCAATATCTCTGATACGTATTCGCGTTCCCGAACTAGTGTTAATTATAGATTCGGTCTTTCCATCATACTTAGCTCCTTCTGCCCCCTTATCTACGATAACGACCTGATAAAGTCCTCCCCCCTTGGCCGGAATACGAATATTACCGGCATACGTAGACGTTACAATAATGAATAAAGGCAGAACTAAAAACAGAAAGAATTTATTCATGTTTGCCTCCTCCATTTTTTTCAATATATTCTTTTAATGTAGCACAAAGATCCATTGGTAATAAAAATTCATAAGTATTCGGCAAATAACTTTCAACACGCTGTAATTCACGAATTAACCGTTCATACCCTTCTGCTCCACCATAATTGGCCGCAATCAGATAAACATTCCGGAAGACAGGCTTTTGCCCATTGGGCTTTACACTTATCAAATCTTTATATACATCGCCCTCTTCCCAGCAATGTGCTCCTTGCAGAATACAAACAATGCCTTCGTCGTCTTTACCAACCTCATAACGTTCTTTGTTGTTTTCAAAACCATCAAAAACACCCTGCAAGCCACAGGTCTTCATATATCTACCAAAACGTTCTTTATTGGTTGTATTCCACAAACAAGCTGTATGAAAACCGGCCGTGTCCATCCATTTTTGATTTATATCCAACCATTTTTCATAATTATTTTCATTATATTTATCACCATAAATAAACTGAAATCCGGAAGGTCCTGCCACTAATTCATCATTCGGAGTCAGATTCTTATAAAAATACTCCAATAAAACAGGATTCAACTCCTGCAAAGATGCAGCCATTGTCATACCTACCGGGACCTTTCCCCTACATCTGGCATTCTTAAACATATTGTACATCTGATTAGAGTCAAACTGCACATTATCTCCGTCACTCCATATAAGGCTTACATAGATTTTACCGGGTAATGCTTCTACAGCCTGCCCCTTGCGCTGTTGAAATGCTTTTCGTGGGAACGAACACCAAAAGCTCCCGTTTGCGTAATAATCACTGACCATAAATCCCACATTATGGGGATTGGTGGCATTATTCAGAGCATCTCCATCTTTCCCGGCACCATACCCCATTGTAGAAGAACCCGGTTGATAATTCATTTTCTTACAAATCTTTTGGATCATGGCAAATTCATCAGGTTCCGAATCTTTCAAAAAGAATACAAACCCTTTAGAGGCTACTGCATAATCATAGATTTTCCAGGGGTTGGTTATATAATCACTACGTAAACCGGCAGAAAAACTTAGAGTCTTATGACATCCTTCAGCCAAATTATCAATAGCCCATTGATAAGCCTCCAATTTAGTAGCCCATTTACCGGTAATATCTTCACATTCTATGTTCCAATTCAGTTCATTATTAAAAAAGTCCTTTATCTCCTTAGTCACCGGAATCCCTTTTTGCTGAGCACAGATCATTTGTGCTAAACACCAAGTCCATTCCTTATCCGGATCCCAAAGAACCATTTTTTTAAAACGATCTTTGTACTTATCAACAAGTGTAGCCAATCCTGCATATTTTTCTTTTGAATAATCTCCACGCAAGAGATTCCATGTTTCTCCTTGTTTCCCATAAACATCTTCGAACTGTGTCTGATGATGACCTTCATATACCAAGTAAACTTCGGCATTACTCTGATTCAACACACCTTGAGCAACTGCCGCGGTTATTTTACCATAACTATCATCTCCGCTAACATTAAACACCGAAATCTGATTTAAAGGTACATTCTTATTTTTGAAAAAAAGACCTGTCTGAGGTTGTTTATCGGATTCATAAGAATCGAGATGAGGAAGTTCCTGAGCAATTTTGAAATCTGTTTTAGGTTCTAAAAGCATATCATCCAAATAAAAATCGAATCCGGTCTGTCCAGTTGGTTTCATAATATTGGCCATCTCAACCCAAATACTACTATAGTCTCCCGAGCCGAAATCTATCTCCCCCAAATCTAATGTCAAACCATCACTTGTACCTTTTACACCTTCATCCGTGAAAGATACCGAGTTCTTGGGATCATAAATTACTGATACTTTTGCCTCTTCCATTGGCAGAACTATTGCATTCTCCGAAGGAGAATCAATATCCTCTTCTGTTAGAGGAGCAGACTGTGACATTACTGCCACAGTGCTACTCAAACCAAATGCCAATATTATAGCATACTTTATATTCATATTTTATAATTTTTAATTTTCAGCACTTTCTGCCGGAACAACAATTTCCTTTATCGGACTAAAATTATATCGTTTTTGAGGATTAGCAGTACGTACTCCAATACGTACCCAATATTTCCCCGGATTCAATTTCTTTACATTCTTTTCTACCACTTGGAAAGGTATTCCAGGTTCATAATCGCCACGTTCAAACTCTTTTTTAGCCTTTATAGTATATTTGGTTTCCGAATTATTCATTCCCACATTCGGAGATTTGCTAGAAATAAAAACTTGGGCTTCACTCAAAGTATATAAACCTTCGTCCAATCCTTCCGTATTGATTTCCTTTTCTGTATCTTCAATCGTATACTTAATTTCCAAGTTATTCTGTTTACTACCAACCAGAGTTATTTCATCTATATTCACACGTGCATAAGGTATCACAGAATAATCTAACCGGGTCAGGCGCTTCTTTTCCAAATACACAATCTCCGGTTCGGGAGCA
This sequence comes from Bacteroides sp. K03, assembly GCF_019734355.1. Classification (NCBI taxonomy): domain Bacteria; kingdom Pseudomonadati; phylum Bacteroidota; class Bacteroidia; order Bacteroidales; family Bacteroidaceae; genus Bacteroides; species Bacteroides sp. K03. The sequence goes on along the minus strand of NZ_JAASHC010000021.1, from coordinate 35,343 downwards.
TAAAATGCTCCTTCTTTCAAAGTAACCCGATATTTTCCGGCAAAAATCTTCGTATTCAAAAAAGTACCATCATCTTTTCCCCAAAAAAACTGAGATTGAGTATTGGCATGCCCCGCCTCTTCCCAACTTAATTCATAATATTCAACTTTATAGCTATTAGCAGCTTCTGCCTGCAAAGGTTCGTTTGTTTTACGGTCAACAACGGTTCCTTCCAAACCGGAATTCGGAGCTTCATAATTATCATATTCAAAGTATCCACAGGAAGAAAAGAGCAATGCAGACAAACCAAATATATAATATAACTTTTTCATATTCTATTACGTTTTTAATTATAATACGGATTTTGTATCAATTTCTCATTCTTAGCAATTTCCCCGTCAGGAATTCTCTCATAATACATTTTTGTGTGGAATGTATAGTAGTATTTATTGGCATTGGCTTCTTCATATACATATTTCTGTTTGTTAATATCGAAATATGGATACAAAGCTGTATACTGCTTAGCTTCAATCTCTTTATCAGCAATTCTCCAGCGTCTTAAATCCCAGTAAGTATGATTCTCGAAAGCTAACTCAATTCTACGCTCGTGTCTAACCCTGTCAACTGTCAAATCATCCTGAGCAAGTAATTTGATATCAGCACGTTTACGGATATCATTTATCCAGAGCAGGGCATCATCCAAATGTTGTCCCATTTCTACTGCCGCCTCAACACCATTCAAAAGAGCTTCTGCATATCTGAATTCAATCCAATGTTGTTCAGAGTAATTTTCAACTACTTCAGGTTGCGGCATACTTTCATTCAGGTACTTACGCATAAAGAAACCGGTCATATTACCAGAATAATTTCCGCATCCACTTTTCCCTACAATATGATAAACCTTTCCGTCCTTAGCTGTATAAACAGCATTCTCATAATTTGTAGCATTCTCTTTTTTGGTCCCATCTTCTATTATCAATCCCTTCTGAATAGAACAAAGTTCACCTTTGAAATATGCATTCGGATAAATGATAGAACCACCAAAACGAGCATCCATATCTTTAAACAAATCAGAAGGATCATCAAAATAGGAATCTCTCGCCCTTTCTGCAAAATTTGCAGAAGTACCATCTTTGCGCTCAAACATTTCAACAAATTCCAGTGTAGGATTCATATTAGAAGAATACCCATCACCACGGTATTGATAAGGAACAAAATAAACATCCCAACCATGTGCATTTGTATTACGTTGGAAATATTTACAGAAAATATTTTCAGGACTATCTTCGGCAAGGAATAACTCTGCAAAATTCTTCTCTTTGTCCGAATTCTTTTGATACAATGAAAATTTCTTTGATTTTTCAAGTTCTTTTACAGCATTATAAGCCAATTCAAAATAATTATTTGCCAATGCTTTATCAATACCGACCAAACCATTCAAATCAATGTTTCCATACCGTGCAATACTACCGGCATACAGCATAGCGCGAGATTTTAATGCCAAAGCAGCATATTTAGTGACACGTCCTTTTCCCAAAAGTTCTTCATTATCAGGTAGCAAACGAATAGCTTCGTCTAAATCTTCTGCAATAAAATCATAACAATCTTTTTCCGTGTTTCTCGGAACCTTTAACGATTCAATATCACCGATATACTCTTGTGGTTCTTTCAGTATAGGTACTCCACCATATCTTTTTACCATCGCAAAATAGTAGTAAGCCCTGATAAAATAAGCCTCTCCCAACCATGCATCAGCAAGAATCGTATTCTGAAAATTAGATTTATATGCCGGAAATTTCTGCAAGAAGTAATTCACTCGACGAACTTTCCCATAATCCCAACAGCCCCACCAGGTTCCATCACCAATAGTAGCAATATCATCACTGGAACTACACATGGCCTCCCCCGAAACATTCGGTAGACGCCCTTGCCCTTTACCTACTACGTTGAATCCTTGTTGTGTATAACGAAAATCCTCTATCGGCAAATCATAGTAAAGAGTAGTCATATAAGACTTTATTCCCGATTCTGATTTAAAAATCGCATCATCTTGTATAATATTAATTGGTGGTACATCCAGATAATCACAAGAACAAAATGATGTTGCCATCACCAATACTGATATTAATATTTTATTTATTTTCATAGTATTTCAAATTAGAATGCTAAATTCAATCCAAAGTTAAAGTTTCTCATAATTGGATACAGATATCCATAAGTCCCTTCCGGATGCTCGGGATCGACAAAATCCAGATTAGATAATGTAAATAAATTATATCCGCTTGCAAATATCCTCAAACGATCTACCCTAAATTTACGTGTAAAATTCTGTGGTATTGTATAGCCAATTTCCACACTCTTCAATCGTAAATAAGAAGCATCATACGTAGTCTGTTTACATCTTGCATAATTTGTTCCATAAGATCCGGCATCACGGGTTGTCGGCCATTTCCCGGAAATCCAGTTTCCGTTTTCGTCCTGATGATATCTGTCATAAAAATGTGCCAACCCATTTCCACTAAAGCACAACGGGTATTGCAATTGCTCAAAATAGATTACATTAAATCCACCGCCACCCTGAAATAATAAGTTCACATCAAACCCTTTCCAGGCAGCAGTAATAGTAGCTCCAAATGTCATTTTGGGATTTCCGTTATCATTGGAGTGCTCGTATGTATTCGGATAAACATCGTTACCATCGATAATTCCATCTCCATTCCAGTCTTCATATTTCCAGTCACCCGGCAATTGGGTAGCACCACCCTGACCATCCTGAATAGGAGAATGCCAAATGTCGTCCATCGAAGTAAACTGTCCATTAGAACCATAAGTCCATCCCATATCAGCATAACGGTTTGAATACTTATTTCTCCATCGATCATAAGAATTCACAGCATCTCCTTCCTGCAAACGTCTGTTCAGACGACGAGTCAATGCAAAATTTAAATTTACAGAATAATTAAAATCATTAATTCTATTGCGATGCCCCAATACTATTTCAAAACCTTTATATAAATCCTGATTCATGTTTTCTTCAGGTAATTCGGCTCCTAAAGTTCCGGGGATTTCACCACTTCTTTTTGCAAGCAAACCATCTCTGTATCTCCAGAAAAAATCTACCTGTGCTGAAAGTAATCCATCCCAAAGTTCAAGGTCGGTACCAACATTCAATGTTTTTGATTTATACCAAGTTATCAATTCATTTGGAATTCCTCTGAATCCTAAGCCTTTATTGACAACATTACCAAACACATAACTCGCTCCCGGATAATCATATCCAGACAAATATTGATAGGATGAGGAACCATCATCACCCATAACACCATAAGATGCTCTTAACTTCCAATTCGTGATAAAGGATAGTTCATCAAGTTCTTTAATAAATTTTTCCTCAGAAATTCGATATCCAACAGATGCCGACGGGAAAAATCCCCAACGATGCCCCTTAGCAAACTTGGAAGAACCGTCATAACGAAAGCTAACTTCTGCCAAGTATTTAGATTGATAATCATAATTGATACGTCCAACTATACCCATATTTGTTACACGATAAATCTGACCGGCATCTGCATTACCGATTTGCTTTTCCTCAGAACCTGCAAAAAGTTCATCTACAGCATCCATCTCGAAGTTTCTTTTTGCCCACAGATTATCCTCTTCCTTTGCACTTTGTTCGTATAAAAATAGTACTTTAAGATTGTGTTTCTCTGCAAAAAGACGCTCATAATTCAGAGATGCCTGTAATTGATTTTGTGTACCTTCCCATGACTTTCTATAAATAGAAGAAGGAGATGAGTAAATTTGAGAATTATAAACATCCTTTTCTTTATCATATTTATATAAAGTATATTGTTTCTGGAATTCTTTCTGTTGAGAGTTCTTATAATCAAAACCATACAAGAACTTAGCACTTAATCCTTTCAAAAAAGGAGCATTGTAAGTCAATGAAAATGTAGTATTTAGGGTCCGGTTCACCTTACGTTTATAACCAGATTGATCGGCATCTGTGATCATAAGCGGATTCAGGCCATACATCACGTCATTTGGAAAATTCTCATTATTATTAGCATATGGAGTTTCCGTAGGCTTAAGCATCCAAATAGCTTTAAATTGTTCCCAGGTATCCTTATAAGGTTGATTTTTTTCATCGGACATTACACTTACCAACATTTCCGCTTTCAGATTTTTTGTAACATCAAACCCCAGATTAGAACGAATATTATAACGATGATAATTCAAATCGCCTGTTTTCCAAATGCCGTCTTCTCCATAGTAACCAAAAGAAAGAAAATACTGTGCACGCTCTCCGCTTCCACTTGCTGTTATATTGTGATGTGTTTGTGGAACCAAATTTTTCATAGCCAAATCATACCAATCTGTAGCTCCTTCCCGGCGAAAACGTTCTACATCTTCCTCTGTGAAAGTAGTATTAATACCTCTGCCCATATTTTTATCTGCTTCACGAACAAGTTCAGCATATTGAGAAGCATTTAAAACATCCGGCAGACCGGAAGGATTCTGAAAGCCAAAACTCCCGGTATAATCAATTCTGGTTTTACCGTTTTCTCCTTTACGGGTTGTCACTAATAATACACCATTTGATGCCCGCATACCATAAATAGCAGCAGATGCATCTTTCAATACAGACACACTCTCAATATCATTAGCTTCCAACCGTTGAAAATCAGAGACTTCTCTCACTATCCCATCAATGACTATCAAAGGAGTACCCAAACCACGAATATCCATTTTAGCATCATAACTGCCTGGCTCTCCTGTACGTTGCTGAATACGTACGCCCGGCAATTTACCAGTCAGCATATTCTGAACATTCGAAGTTGGAGTAGCTGTCAGTTCATCTGTACCTACCGTACTGATAGCGCCTGTTAAAGTTGCTTTTTTCTGTGTACCATAACCTACTACTACCACTTCATCTATCATCTGAGTATCTTCACTTAAAGTTACATTTACCACAGTTTTCCCCTTCAGAGCAACATCTTTTGAAGCGAAACCAATCAATGAGAATTTTAATACTGCTTTGTCACTGGATACATTCAAGCTAAAAGTACCATCTATATCAGTTATCGTACCTGTATCTGTTCCTACCAATACGATATTAACCCCTGGTAAAGGATCACCCGCCTGATCTCTCACAACCCCGGAAATCTTCTGCTGCTGATCATTTCCCGCTAAAGCTGTAGCACAACTCACCACAACAAAGAACAAAAGCAGAAAAGAATGAGAGTAGTGAGAAAGCATTGAAACAGCTTTTTCATGTAAAGAAATTGTCTTTTTTTTCATACGTCCTATTAGATTATTGTTATTCAGCCATCACTTTAACAAGCAATTCTAAATTAAAAAAATTAAAAGAGATAGAAAAGAAGGGACCGACTGAGCGTATCCCCTCCTACTTTGATTTATTTCACAACTTTAAATGCCTGAGAAGCTTCGTTTGAAATAACATTGACTACATAAATACCTTTTTCTGTCAAAGAAATATCTTCTGTTGTATTTTCAGCTATCTGTTTAGCCACCAATACACCATTCGTTGTATAAACATAAATCATTTCATTTCCATTCAGACCTTCTGCCCGAATACCTTCCGTAGTCACATAAACGTTATAAGTAGCCTTTTTAATATATTCAATTCCAGTTGTTTTTGTCTGCCATTTAAATATCGGATAAGGAGAAATATTCGAATCTATTTTCCATACCTCATCAAAATCCCAACCCAAATCATCTACATAAAATTCTTCTGTCAATTCCTCTACTGTTTCTCCATTATCAGTATCAGCTCCGGTTCCTTCTGTCACAGATTGACCATTCAACAAAACTGAAGAGTGTGCATAATTGTCAGAAACATCTCCACCATTTCTCTTACCCACAATCCGGTGAGTCACTTCAACCTCCCCTTTAATATCTTTGTTTAAAGACAAACAAGAAGTAACCGTAGCTCCATCATTAGCACCGACAATACCTCCGACGTTTGTTTTACCTTCAATAGTAGAAGTCGAATAACAATACATTACTGTAGCATTCCCAGAACTTACTATTCCACCAACGGCATCTCCGGTCTCACCATCTGTAGATTTAGCCATTACATTGCAATCAATTGTATAACAGTTAGTGATTACAGTAGTACCTGCACATGGTCCAGCGAGTCCACCGGAATTAGAACCGGTTCCAATATTCGAGCAAGAACTGTTGATAATTCCTATTTGCTCAAACGTAGCATTACGAGTAAATCCCGACACAATGCCTAAACGTCCGCCACCAACAACCGTCACATTTTCAAGCAATAGATTTTTAATTGTACCACCGTCGACAACACCAAAAACACTCATATCATGTGCACCGGTATCATCACCATGTTTGGCCATCAAATTAGATATCTTATATCCGTTACCATCAAATGTACCACCAAAACGAGCATCCGAACCATCACCGCTTCCCCATTCGGCTAATGGCCACCAGCCCCCTTCCTTTTCATAAGAGGCAAAATCCAAATCAGCCATCAATTTAAAATAAGCACTACGATTCTCGCGTATGGCATCAAATTGAGCAGGTGTTTCTATTAAATAAGGGTCTGCTTTTTTCCCACTACCTCCAGCATATAAGTTTTCACTTTCCTGTGCCAAAACACCTGAAACCAGCATCATACTGCAAAAACAGGATACAACAATCTTTTTGTAATCATTCTTTTTCATAATACTAAAAATTTAATTATTAATAATACACTTATTTTATAGTGGATTTCGGACGGCAATCCATATCCGCCCCAAATCCCTTATTCGGTTCATTTCCCATTGTAATAACTAATGTTCCACCATTCATTATATCGGCATGAGAGATATAAGATTTATTATACGGTAGATCGTTCAACTTAATAGACTGGATATATTTATTCTCCCTTGAATTGTTTATCGTACTTATTTCAAATATCTTATTTTCTGGTAATTTCAAAGTAACCTTGTCAAAAATCGGCCTACCGAAAACATAGATTCCATTAGAAGGATTGACCGGATAAAAACCTAATGCAGAAAATACATACCAGGAAGACATCTGCCCACAATCCTCATTCCCCTGTAAACCATCCGGTAAATCACTATACATTCGTGACAAGATATAATCTACCTTCTCTGCTGTTTTCCATTGCAGACCGGCATATGCATAAAGATATACTGTATGGTGCCCAGGTTCATTACCATGTGCATATTGCCCGATCAGACCGGAAATATCAGGAGAAGCCTCATCACCCAAATCGGCATTAACTAAAAACAAACTATCCAATTTTGAAACAAATGCATCCTCACCGCCAAACAAAGAAATCAAGCCTTCCACATCATGAGGTACCAGCCAGGTATATTGCCAGCCGTTTCCTTCACAATAAGCATCATTCCGGTGAGTTGAATGAACTGGGTTAAACGGGGTAAGCCAAGAGCCATCCTGATTTTTACCTCTGAAAAAATGTGTCTCCCCATCCCAATATTTTCGATAAGCCAAGGCACGTTTTGAAAAATATTCATAATCTTCCACCTTACCCAGCTTTTGAGCTACCTGTGCTACTCCCCAATCAGCAATAGCATATTCCAACCCCTTGGCCACTGATTCTTTCTCTTTATCTGCAGGAATGTATTCAAGCTTTGTCACATACGATAATCCCTTATAATCAGACATCATTGAAGCCTTCATGGCCTGATAAGCTCGTTCGTAATTGAACCCTTTCACATTCTTCAATATAGCATCTGCTATAACAGGAACTGACTGAATACCAATCATTTCATTTGTATCTGAGCCATACAAATGCCACACCGGTAAACGTTCTTGCTGTTCATAAATAGCCAACATTGAATTAATAAAATCGGGGACACGTCCCGGTTGTATCAATGTATACAACGGATGAGCTGCACGATACGTATCCCACAGTGAGAATACAGTATAATTAGTAAAACCCGGGTCACCATACACATTCTTATCTGTACCTCTATATTCCTTATTATAATCGTTGAACATGGTAGGTTGTATAAAAGCATGATATAAGGCTGTATAAAAAATACGCTTTGCTACCGTATCTGTAGTCGTCACCTGCAACTTGGATAATTCAGCATTCCATTTGGCTGTTGTTTCACCGACAATCCGTTCAAAATTCCAATCCGCTATTTCTTGCTGGATATTAGCTGCTGCATTCTCCATGCTTACCGGAGATATTCCCACTTTCATGTCAAGCTTCTCTACATCAGATGCAACAATTATATTTCCCTTCACATCTACTCCCTGTAAAATGCTTCCTTGTACCGATATTGAATCATGATACAAAGCCAAATGTACCGGTTCGGAGAAAACAGCTGTAAAATAAACCTGCTGCTGTTTAGACCATCCTGTAGAACAACGATACCCTCTGACAGTAGTATCATTCACTTGTTCCAAATAAGTATCAGTAGGACGATCGTCTCCATTAGCATCTTTTAAATTAATCATCACATACTTTTCTGCAATCTTCGGAAAAGTGTATCTATGAAAGGCAACCCGATCTGATGCTGTCAATTCTACTTTTATATGGTGGGTCTCTAATAGTACTTCATAATATCCAGGTAAAGCCTTCTCATTACTTTTAGAATAATAAGAAGCATAACCGGATAATGGATCATCCTGGGTACCCGGCTGTGTACGCACTTTCCCTGTATATGGCATAAACAACAGATCACCAGTATCACTACAGCCAGTTCCATTGAGATGTAAATGTGAAAAACCAATTACAATCGAATCAGAGTAATGATACCCTGAACACCAATCCCACCCTTTATTTATATTATTAGGACCGATCTGTACTGCTCCGAACGGAGTAGCAACTCCTAAAAATGTGTGCCCATGTCCTCCGGTTCCAATATACGGATCCACATAAGCTACTGGTTCCATAACATCTGATTTATCCATGTTACTACAGCCCAAAGTAAACATGAAACAGCTTAATAGTAAAAACTTCTGTAATTTCATCTATGTTTATTTATTTTCGTTACTTAAAGAATAAGGGAAGTCTTTAACATTTTTCCCCCGTTGCATACTCGATGAAGCGTTCATGTCAAAATCAAGAACCACACCATTCAGTAGTCCGTCATGTTTCAGCCAATTATGATTATATTCTTTTCCATCTATTTTCAAAGAAGGTGGATTTCCCGTAGATAACGTAATTTTAGAGAGTGTTCCTACCAACGGATTCACATAGTCCACCGGAAAAAATATCATCGATTTGATAGTTTCCTTTTTTACTATAGATAAGAATACAATTAAAGGAGCTTTTTTCATTATAACATTTTTGTTTGATGCAAAAATAGGTTTCGAAGATTAACAGAAACATTAACAATACATTAATAATCGATGATACAAGCATATGTAAAGCATCTTTTTATTCCAAAAGCATTAACAAAACATTAATGTATTAGTCTTTCTATTTCAATTCACTTTTCCGGTCATTCCTCCAACATTTATAATTCCTTCTATCCGACAATTTGAGTAACAATCAATAATCTTACTATCTTTACTCATGGAGCTGGATATCCCTCCTACACAATCTTTCGCATAGACATTACCTCCCTGTATAGAGCAAGATTTTACCACCGACCTGTAAAGTGGTCCTGTCAGTCCTCCGGCATTCGACCCATGGTCCGATAATCTGTTTTCACATTGACTATTAAGTACACACACCTGTTCTATCTTTGTAGAAAATGTAGCTCCAGTTAGAACCCCTAAACGTCCTTCTCCAATGATCTTACAATTTTCAACCTTCAAGTTTACAATCTCCGCTCCTTCTGTCACTCCAAAAATACTCAGATCATGAGCTTTTCGTTCTACCGACAAATTCCTAATCGAATACCCGCTACCGTCAAAGAAGCCACTAAAACGCTCCAATGCTTTATCTCCACTCCCCCATTCTCCTAAAGGCCACCAACTTTGTCCATCCTCCCGGACATAATCAGAAAAATCAAGATCATTAACTAACTGAAAGCATTGGCTTCTATATCTCCGTATATTATCAAACTGTTGCGGAGTAGAAATAAGAAAAGGATCTTCTCTGCTCCCTGTCCCACCTGCAAAAGGAGCATTTTCCTTTAAATAAATCCGTAAAAGCTCAAAAAAAGACGGTGCATCCAACAAACAGATACTCTTATCCATTTTTTTCATCTCCTCCACCACCTGTACATACCATGTAGGAGATTTTATTATATTTCTAAACCAATGAAAAGGTAATTCTCCCCTTTCTTTTATTCTATTGACAATGGCTATCGCTGCTTCTTTAGGATTAACATCATTAATATCGTAATCCGATCTCAACACGGGCATATTTTTAAAAAGCATACTCAGAGAAGATAGTTTTTGAGGAACAATTCCATTAGGACTAAAAGATTTATAACATTCCATTCCCTCCCAATTTAAACCAGGAGCATAGCCATCGACAATAAAACCAGTAATACTCAATCCCCATTTTTCATAATAAGGTTTACAATGCTCTGCCCACGATTGTAATCCAGAAGGTAATCCTGAAATAGGTCTAGGTTCCTGTAACATTCCGGGACTCAAATATCCGGCTCCATTGTCTGAGGCAACAAAATAATCATTTTTAGTAGCAGTTTTTCTAAAATTATGCAACACATGAGGTACACGCTCCTGTAATACCGGGCTTATAGCCCACATCATCGGAACTTTACCTCTATTAGGATCATCCCAGGTAAGTGAAGTAAATTGGCTCACCCAGGATGAAGCATCATAATCCCCAACATAAAAAATAAGAAAGTTCCTTCCTTTCATGTCAACCTTACCATCTGAAGTCAACAGCCCTCTTTGTTTCAATTCATCATGAGTAACCCATGACTGCAAATACTGTTTGTCTAAAGGGAAATGCTGCCAGAAAGATGCATTTGCCAATGCACCGATTGCAATTGCATCGGCATCTTTAAAAGCATTGTAGGCACTGATAAGACGTAAAAACTCCCACTCAGTAGGAACATCATCATGAATACCTCCGGCATGTTTTGTATATTTAAATGCCCATGAAGGGAAACCACCTATATAACAATACTTTTTCCCTTTATTCTGCTGATAAGCCAACAATAGCATTTCCTTAAGGGTTGCCAGATCAGTTCCGACCTTTTGGAACGGTTCGTCCGTTGCTGGTTCGTCTCCCCATGGTGATAAATCGAAAAAGAAAGCTCGTTTACTAATGAAGAAATCATGATTAGAAAGGGTATGATGATTCCGTACTGTGACACCAGGGTTTTGCTTCCAATATTGATCCAGATAATAAGCGGCATATTCCGTATTACATTTCCCTGTTTTCATATAATTCTCTATATACCAAATGTACGGATCATTTTTTATAGATCCCGTACTATTTCTATTCGTGCCCGGAATCACCCCTAATCCCGTAAACATAACACTTCCATCTTCATTAACTAATCTGTGTTTTATTTTTAATTGGGGACCACCCAGAACCAAGCGACTATACAAACTCTCAGGAGCAGGATCATAACGTATCGGCAAAAGGTCTTCAACACCTGAAACAGCAGAAGCTACGTTACTTGTAGACGGAACTCTTTCATCATAAAGTACCACCCCTTTTACATATCCGGCATAAGCCGATACTAAATCTTCAATAGTATTATAAGTTATTGTTTCTTTTCGATACAACCACTGTCCCTTCTTACGATATTTATTCAGCCAATATTTATCAATATCCAAATGATCACGATCTACAAAAAAAACATACAGTTGTGGAACATCTCGATTGACAATTCCTTGCAAAGCTGAAACGACGTGTACATCGTCCCAAGCTATATCACGTCCTTCAGAAGTTGATAAATCGGTTTCTAAAGTATAATGCAGATCATAAAGCCCGATCACCTCTTGCCCAGCTACCTTATAGCAACCAAACAACAAAAACAGCATTCCATAAACAAAAATATTTTTCATAATATTATTCCCCTATTAAATTTTCCAGCTTTTTGTGCTAACGCCATCAAAGGTTATCTCTACATATTTTAGTTCTCATTTCCCATCAAAAACCATAAACACTGAAAAAGTGAAGGGCTGTTTTTATAAGCCCACCGGATTTATAATTTCCAGTTTGTCTGCACCAGTACACCCGAAAGCGCACATGAGAGAGCTTAACAATAAAAATTTCTGTAATTTCATTTATGCTCTTATTTATTTTCGTTAGTTAAAGAATAAGGGAAATCTTCATCATTCACTCCCCGTTGCGTATTTGGTGTATGACTCATATCGAAATCAAAAACAGCACCATTCATTAATTCCTCATGTTTCAACCAATTATGGTTGTATTCCTTGCCATTTATTTTTAAGGAATGTATATATCTATTTCCATTTGTGTTGTCGGGAGCATTCAAAATAACCTGTTTTCCATTTTCCAACGTAAGAATCGCTTTTTTAAAGAGAGGGGCTCCCATTACATACTCTCCAGAACCCGGGCATACCGGATAAAAACCTAAAGCAGAAAATATATACCAGGCAGAAGTCTGGCCGTTGTCTTCATCTCCACAATATCCGTCCGGATAAGGGGTATACAGTTTATCCATTACTTCCCTTAACCAATATTGTGCTTTCCAGGGTTGTCCGGCGTAATTATAGAGATAAATCATATGCTGAATCGGTTGGTTGCCATGTGCATAATTGCCCATATTCATAATCTGCATTTCCTTTATTTCATGGATACACTGTCCATAGTAGCTGTCGTCATAGACAGGAGGGACCACAAAAACTGAATCCAACATAGATACAAAACCCTCTTTTCCTCCCATCAGATCGATAAGTCCCTGTACATCATGGAATACACTCCAGGTATAATGCCAACTGTTGCCTTCGGTAAAAGCGTCTCCCCATTTATACGGACTGAAAGGAGACTGGAACGTGCCGTCTTCATTCTTTCCACGCATCAGTTTGCTATCTTTATCAAAAACGAACCGGTAGTTTTTACTTTTTTCCCGATAAAGGTCTATTTCTTCCTGTGGACGATTTAGTTTCTGCGCCAGTTTCATGATACACCAGTCATCATAAGCATATTCCAAAGTACGGGCAACATTTTCATTAATACCTACATTATAAGGCACATAACCCAATCGGTTGTAATATTCATATCCTAATCTTCCAGTTGAGGGAACCTGGGGATGTACATTATTCGCTCCATGCAGAACGGCTTCGTACAACAGGCTGATCTCTTCTGCCTGACATCCTTTCAAATAAGCATCTGCCACAACAGAAGCTGAATTATTACCCACCATACAGTGACGGTGTCCCGGGCTGGCCCATTCGGGTAAAAATCCACTTTCTTTATAAGTATTCGCCAACCCTTCCTGAATTTCTTTGTTGACGGAAGGATACATCAGGTTCAAGAATGGAAACAAAGCACGGAACGTATCCCAAAAGCCGGTATCAGTATACATATATCCACTCTTCACTTCACCGTTGTAAGGACTGTAATGGACAATATTTCCAGATTTATCTATTTCATAAAACTTACGTGGAAACAACAAGGAACGATATAAGCAAGAGTAGAAAGTACGAAGTTGTTCATCCGTACCACCTTCCACTCTCACTTTGTTCATTACATCATTCCAAGCATCCCGGGCTGCACCTTTTACCTCATTAAAATCTTTATTACCTATTTCTTCTAAATTCAACCAGGCCTGCTCTTCATTAATAAAAGAAGAACTCACCTTCACACCAATCTTTTCACCTTTGCTTGTCTTGAATCCTAATACAGCTCCGACATGGTTATCCTTTACCTCTTTTTTACCTTCTATAATTTTATCTCCACTCCACACTTCTGCCGTGACGAAAGGTTTATCAAATTTCATCACGAAATAATTTCTGAAATTATCCGGCACTCCTCCGCTATTTTTCGTTGTATAGCCGGTTATCGTATTGTGTTCTTCATCTATCTGAATGAAAGAGCCGTTATCAAATGCATCTACTACAATATATGAACCTTCGCTTTCCGGAAAAGTGAACATAAAGTAAGCCGAACGTTCTGTCGGGGTTATCTCTGTTTTCACATCGTGATCGGCCAGATAGACACTATAATAATAAGGTCTTGCCGTTTCAGCCTTATGAGAGAACCAACTTCCCCGCTCGTTTTGAAGAAACTTTTTAGCCCCGGTCACCGGCATCAAAGAAAACTGACCGTAATCATTAATCCACGGACTGGGCTGATGCGTTTGCTTAAATCCTTTTATCTTATCATCAGTATAGCAATAGGTCCATCCGTATCCCATATCTCCCGTTTGTGGTGTCCAGAAGTTCATTCCCCAAGGCAGTGCAATGGCCGGGTAGGTATTACCTGTAGATAATGTAAATTTGGATAATGTGCCAACCAACGGATTCACATAATCAACCGGAGAAAAAGAAGCAGAATCGGTAACCACCTCTTTACTTCTACATGATATAAGTAAAACAGATAAGAACACAATTAAAGGAACTTTTTTCATGGTATCGTTTTTATTTTTTGTTTGATGCAAAAATAGGTTGATGCAATTAACGAAACCATTAACAGAACATTAATAATCGGGGCTACAAATGCTTTCAGAGTACATTTCCGAATTGAAAACATTAACAAGACATTAACCGCTTTCCATAAGGAGGGATACAGCGAGAGATAGGGATATAAGTTCAAGTATGAACGGTTTCACCACAGAGTAACACAGAGTTCCACAGAGTTTTAAAGCTTTATTGAAATGCAGATAAATAGTGCTCCGTGAGACTCTGTGAAACTCTGTGGTGAGTTCAGCTCTTTTCGGATCAGGTTTGAACTAAATATCCAACCACCGATTCACATTATTATTTGAAAAAGCCTGTTATTGATATAGACTCTATCAATAACGGTTCTCTGTATATTTTTTCTTCAACGATTTAGTAATGAAGAATCAAAGTCATCCTCAGCTCAGACATATATGTAAGTAATTCAGCAATAAAAATCCCAAAAAAGAAACAGAATCGCAGGTTTAAGCAATTGAAAATTAAGGACAAATAACAACTTACATAAAGATCTGATTAACAAACAATTAAAAACCGCATATTTTTCTCTACGAGGAATGGGTCGTTTCTCTACGACAAACGCCCCGATCTCCGTAGAGAAACGAGGCGTTCATCGTAGAGTAACCAATCAAAGAATCATAAGATATGACAGCAGGTATAAATATCCCAAATAGAGAGTGTTTATTTTGTAAGGAAAATACACTCCTATCAAAATAAACACTCCCTAATAACAATGATATTCTATCGCTTCGCGCTTAATCCGGCAATCTATTCACACCAACACCTTTAAAAGTCATTTCCACCGGTTTTATAAACCCATTCTCATCAAAATACATACGGTCTATACAAACCTCTCTATGATTCGGAGCTGCATCCCCCAACGGATGGCGATGATAAACAATACACCATTCATCTTTTCCGGGAATTTGAATTACCGAATGATGCCCTGCTCCTGTACCCACTTTTTCATCTTGCTGCAATATTTTTCCGATACGCTTAAAAGGACCAAATGGAGAATCTGCAATAGCATAGGCTACACTGTAATCTGAGCCACCCCAACTGCCCTCCGACCACATAAAATAATATTTATTATTCCGTTTCAGCATAAAGGGTCCTTCCACATAATTCTCAGGAGTGACAGATTTATAATACGAACCATCATCAAAAGGAACAAGACTCAATAAATCCGGACTCAACTTTACCATATTGCAATGGTGCCAACCACCATAATACATATAATAACTACCATCGTCATCTTTAAAAACAAACTGATCGATAGGCTGGGCACCATTCACAATTTTATCAATCAAAGGTTTACCTAAAGCATCTTTAAAAGGACCGGCCGGATGATCGGCTATGGCTACACCAATCCCCCCATACTGTTCGTCATTCTGTATATCATTACCTCCGAAAAACAGATAATATTTACCATTCGCCTGAACAACAGAAGGTGCCCATAAAGCAAATTCCAACCATTTTATATTTTCAATAGACAATACTTTGGGATGTTTAGTCCAATGTACCATATCTTTGGATGAAAAAGCATCCATATAGGTCTGGACATTATAAACCTGATGGATGGCCCGCGTTTCCTTTTGCAAGCCGACAAAATCTACACTATCGGCTCCGGGAGGAAGATCGGACAAAGTAGGATATATCCAATACTCATTATCAAACACGACTCCTTCCGGATCAGCATACCATCCCTCAACAATAGGATTGCCGCTAAACTCTTCTTTATTACTACATGCCACTAATAATAGCATCAACCCCAATACTGTAACAACATTTTTCATATTTCCTTTTTTAATTAACAAGTAGCAAAAATAGCCCCTGACCGTTAACGATAGTATTAATAATTCATTAACAAATCCCTCCCAGACCCCAATAAGGAGAACCTGAGCATTAACATTTTATTAATTTTTATAATCCCGTGAAAGGTCATACAAAAATATAAATCTTTTTTTTGCAAATCTCATAAACCATATTACCTTTGCATAGAAACAACCGTGAGTATTATGCAAAAAACGATCCTTTTTCTGCTCTTAATATTAAACCCGATACTATTTAAATCACAAAATATTTCATCCGGATTATATTTTGCTGCCCATAGTGCCATTAAAGAAGAGAGAACATCACTTATCCTGTCTCCTGAGTTTGATGCATCAAAAGGCTTCACATTAGACTTCGACATTAAGTTCAGATCAGAAGAACATAATTACGGGTACGTCTTCAGAATCATAGTCGATAATGAAAAAAGTTTTGACTTAATAGCTAATATCACACCAGGGAAAAAAACACTGAATCTAATAGAAGGTGACAACATCTATCTGGCTTTCGATGAAGAACTACTTAAGCAATACACATGGAATAAATGGGTGCATATCCGGTGTTCAATCTATCCGGACAGTCTACGGCTTGTTTTCGATAATCAAACGTTGCAAGACCGGTATAAACCTATAAATATCCAAAATGTGAAATTCTATTTCGGGTATTCCGACCATGATAAATTTCACTCTTCGGATGTCCCTCCGATGTCTATACGTAATATAAAAATTACAGACGGTAAAAATAAAACAATTGCATACTGGCCGTTGAAAGAACATCAGCCATATTCCTGTTCAGACAGTCTGCATCATATTCCGGCAACAGTAACCAACCCCACATGGGAAATAAACAAACATACCAAATGGGTAAAAGAAAAGACGTTGGAATTACCGATATATACACAAATCTGTCATGCTCCTTCAAAAAGCAATATCTATTTTGCCAATAGTTCATCTGTTCTCGTTTATTCGACCATTGATAATACATTAGATACGATTTATTCTGCCCACGGAGCTCCATATACGGAAATAAACAACCAACTCATTTATCATCCAGATTATAATGAGTTATGGTCATATGATTTTGACACCCTAAAATGGATTTCTATTTTCAATTTCAAGGACAACACATGGACGAGGGATGACCGTGAAATAAAAAATCCGGAATATTCTCAACACAATACTTTTGTATCTCCCAATGACTCGTGCTTGTATATTTTTGGCGGATACGGTAATTATCAATATAAGAACCAGATACTTAAAAAGAGCCGGACGCAGGATAATTGGAAATCGGTATCGTACAGTGAAGAAATACCTCCACGTTATCTGAGTGGATCAGGTTACAAAAACAGAGACACGATACTGGTGTTCGGAGGATGTGGTAACCCACAAGGAAAACAAGAGTTAGGAATCATCAATTATTACGATCTTTATGCGATAGACATCAACACATTCAAAACAAAGAAATTGTGGACTATCCCCAACGATACAAAGAATTTCGTTATCGGTAATAATATCGTTGCAGATGAAAAAAATAATAGACTGTACGCTTTATGTTTTCCGAATGACTGCTCAAACAGTTATATCCTGCTAAAGTCTTTCGACCTGGATAGTGGAAACAACTGTACGAACTATGCAGATACTATCCCTTTCACCTTTAACGATGTAAATTCATTCTGTACACTCTACTACGACTCTTTGCAGTCACAACTTTATGCGGTAACCAATTATAACCACAACAATAAATCAAATATTAACGTATACTCGTTGGCTTACCCGCCTTTAAAAATAGCAGATACATTGCAAACGGCTACGGGACGTAAAGCACATTCTGCAACGATAGGATTCTTCATAAGTGTAGGAATCTGCATTATTGCAGGTATGGGCTGTATATACTTCTGTTATCGAAAAAGAAGAAGAAAAAGAAACTTTAATCCCAACTCTCCGGTCACTACAAATACGGACCGTCTCCACGAAACAACTTCGGAAGAAGAGAATTATAAACCTAAACCAACTGTCCACAGAAAGTCATCCATTCTTTTTCTGGATGGATTCCAGGTATGGGATAAGAATGGAATAGATATTACCAAATCATTCACTCCCATTTTGAAACAACTACTGATTCTTATCATATTATACAGCGTAAATAACAAGAAAGGAATTTCGAACGTCACTCTGCGAGAACTGCTTTGGTTTGACAAAATGGATGAAAGCGCCCAAAATAACCGACGGGTGAATATTCGGAAATTGAAACTCTTACTGGAAAAGCTGGATGGTGCCGAACTTGTGAAAGAAAGTACCTATTGGTCTGTTAAGTTTACCCAAACTTATTGCGACTATATAGAAGTATGCAATTGTATAGACAAAGTAAAAAACAACGAACCTATCACAGCAACAAATATCAATAATTTGCCTTTAAACCTACTATCGGGACAATTATTGCCATATGTTCAAACAGACTGGTTGGATTCTTTCAAGTCCAATTATGCCAATTCCGTACTGGATACAGCAATAAGCCTATCCAAACAGGAATATATAAAAGGAAACAACGAATTATTAATTCAGATAGCCAACAGCATGTTTGCACACGACAAAACAGATGAGTATGCATTAATTCTCAAATGCCAGGCACTGTATAAAAATGGCAGAACCAGCTTGGCTAAAACAATATTCGACACATTCTGCAATGAATATAAAGCAATGTTGAATACGGATTATACGAAGACATTCAATGAAGTAATCAATTGTCAATTGTAACCTCTCAACAAGATAAAAGTTAAAAAAATGTATGCTCCTGTTTCACGAAACAAAAGCATACATTCTACTAATAGGATATTCAGATACTTAGATAAAATTTCTGTTCCTTTAAAACAAGATTCTATCTTTAAAGATTCTTTTTATGGCAAATGTTTCTGTAATGCCTCTACCATCAATGTAATATTGCTCATAAACAATTTCACAGAAATAGCCAGCAGAATAATTCCAAAGAATTTGCGGATGATATAGATACCACCTTTACCCAAAAAACGTTCTACACGTCCCGTCATACTCACCACAAAATAAACCCAAATCATATTCAGTACCAACGCAATGATTATATTGATACTGGCATATTCGGCACGCAACGACAACAGGGTAGTGAAAGCTCCGGCACCTGCTAAAAGAGGAAAGACAAGCGGAACAAGAGTAGCCTCCTTAATAGGGCCCTGATTCTTGAAAATTTCTACATCGAGAATCATCTCGAGAGACATCAGAAAAATAACAAAAGCACCGGCTACGGCAAACGACTCAATATCTACATGAAAGAGCTTTAACATCATATCACCGGCATAGAAAAAACCTATCAACAAAACAAAAGAGATGACAGTAGCTTTCATCGCATTTACATCTTTTCCTTTTTCTTTCAGATTGATAATGATAGGAATAGAACCAATAATATCAATTACAGCAAACAGTACGATAAACGCACTTATCATCTGTTGAAAATTAAATTCTATAAACATCGCTCCTCCTTTTTTTTCTGCAAAGATAATCTATTTTTATGCATTTTACAATATTTTTTTTCTTCAATCAGTACGTTCAATTAAGAAATAATAAAAAAAACAAAAAGAGAAGCGAAATGATCACAGCAAGCTCTGATTATAACTACATTTGTTTCAAATTAGAAGATTATACTTGTATGGAAACGATGTTTAACACTTTGTTGCAATTGCCTTTATTTCAAGGACTTTGCCACGAGGATTTCACAAATATACTGGAGAAGGTAAAATTGCATTTCACCAGGCATAAAGCCGGAGAAGTGATTGTAAGAAGTGGAACTCCCTGCAATCAGTTGGTTTTCCTACTGAAAGGAGAACTCTCTTTGCAAACTACCTCAAAGGATGATTTATTCACTTTTATAGAGCACATGGAAGCACCTTATGTGATTGAACCTTATGCCCTGTTTGGTATGAACGTAAACTACGCTTCATCTTACATAGCTCATACGGAGTCACACACCATAAGCATCAGCAAAGCATTTGTTCTTTCCGGTCTGCTCAAATATGAAATATTCCGTCTCAACTACATGAATTTCATCAGCAACCGGGCTCAAAATCTCTATGGCCGTTTGTGGGATGAAGCATATACGGATATAGAAGATAAAATTATTCATTTCATACTGATTCATGCGGAAAGGATGCAGGGAGAGAAAATCATGAAGATTAAAATGGATGATTTTGCCCGCTGTGTAGATGATACACGATTAAATGTATCCAAAGTTCTGAATTCCTTGCAGGAACAGAAGCTATTGGAACTGCACAGAAAAGAAATAATCATTCCGGATGCTGCATTATTGGCGGAATGGAATGAAAAAAGAAAATAACGGCTAAAAAAATAGCCTCAACTTTTAAAGGTTGAGGCTATTAAAGATTTAACTAACTTCTCCAATTTTAAATAGGGACATTCGGGAAATACATAAAATCAGGGATATTATTAAAATCCTAAAGTTAAATCCAACTAATTCATAGCGAGTTAGTTGGATTTTTCTTATCTTTAGATATTTCCCCGAAAACCCAGTTTGACGACTAAATCGGTGGCAATCAATAAAAATCGTCAATGCTATCCGTCAGGAACTGACTTCAAGACTGGAGATTGAATCCTTACAGGAAATTTTAGCTGAATATTGGAAACCCTACCTGGAAATACATACGGCCAATACTGTTTGTATAAATCTATCCGGTCCAATGGAATATCAGAAAACAAGAAGAAGATAGTTAAATAATTATCTTTTTTTGAGTTTTGCATTTTATTATATGTTCCACAATTTTTGTTTTTTCTGAATAAAACGGTAATATTGTAGTATTATTCATTTTATGATGATTTTAGCTATGTATAATACACTCTTTTTGTCAATGATTTATACAGGATTCAAACGTGTCGGGACCTGGTGGAATTATAAAAATGTGATTAGTCCTTTTTATCGATTGTATTATGTAGAAAAAGGAAAAGGGAAAGTATATATCAACAATCTTTTGTATGAATTGACTCCTGGTACTCTTTTCTTAATCCCTAAATTTACATTTCATAGTTATGAGTGCGACGATTTTATGGATCATTATTATATCTGTTTTTTTGATGATATGGCAGGAAGTGTCGGGATACCGAGCCCTATGCAGATGAACTTTAAAATAGTAGCTCATACGACGGATATTAATTTAATTAAACGTTATTTGAATATAAATCCATCAAAGTCGCTTGTTGTTTCAGATCCCCAGTATTATGATAATGATAAGACAATATATGAGTTTCATGAAAAAGATTCTTCTTATATGGCTCAATCAATAGAAAGTAACGGCATTCTATTGCAATTGTTCTCCCGCTTTGTAACAGTAAATAGTGTAAAGCAACCCACAACCAATAATTCATATGAAAAACTTGATGTAGTGGTTCAATATATAAACAAGCATTTAACCAAACGCATTGCTGTAACTGAGTTAGCCCAATTAGTATATCTCACCCCTAATCATTTTTCTAAGATTTTTAAGAAAGTGATGGGTATGTCTCCCTGTGAATTTATTCAAATGAAACGCATAGAGCGAGCACAAGCATTATTGTTGACATCTCGTATGAGCATTATGCAGATAGCAGAAAGTGTAGGTATTTATAATCCTGCTCAATTTACCCGTCTGTTTACCAAAATATCTCAATGCCCTCCTAAAGAGTATCGGGCAAAGCAATTAAATATATAAAGACATTACTGTCCACTAAAAATGTGTACGTTAGATAGTAAGTTCGCCAATTACCTCAAAGTATATATTCTATTTATACAATCTTTAGACAATCAAATAGTTGAAACTATATATTTATTTTTCTTCTTCAAAAACAGGAAAAAATGAATTGCAGATATATGACAAATTAATTCATTTGCTTATTTCTTAAGGATCATTATAGGCTATATCGACAGGAATCTAGGTAATATTCGGTCAGTATCTTTAAAATAGTCAAAAAAAACTCGATTTATGACATTTTTTTTATCTCCTTCATTTCTACCTTTGCATCATCTTAAACAAATAAATATCCTAAAAAACATGAAAAGACTATTTTTTACTTACATTTTTTTAATTACATTAGTATTGCAAAGCGTCTATGGGCAAAGGCTTATTCTTCCTGTTCCTTCTAACACTCCCAATAAGGCACAGCAAAAACAAATAGCACGTAAATATGGTATGTTTATTCATTTTGGCATCAACACTTTTCATGATGAAGAATGGACGGATGGCTCCAAACCGGTTTCCAGTTATTGCCCTACTAATGTTGATGCAGATCAATGGATAAAAACTGCCAAAGAAAGTGGTATGAAGTATGTTATTTTAGTAACTAAGCACCATGACGGATTCTGTCTTTGGGATAGTAAATATACGGAATATGATGTTGCAAATTCAGGTAATATTACCAACGTCGTGGAAGCCGTTGCTAAAGCTTGTAAAAAATATGATATAGGTCTTGGGCTATATTATTCATTATGGGATCGCAAAGTAAATGGTAATGTGAAAGATCAAAGTCAAGATATGGCTTACAATGAATATATGATTAAACAACTGAAAGAACTAATCAAGATTGTGAAGAAATACACACATATTGTGGAATTCTGGTTTGATGGTAGTTGGGTGAAGCAAAGTTATCGTTGGCCAATAACAGATATTTACCAAACTATTAAATCGAAAGAACCGGAATGTCAAATCGGTATTAATAATACCATTGGCCTGCCGGAAGATATAAGTAAAGCTGTACTTCCAAAAGATCAAAAAGCAGGTTATCCCATTCGTTATTTCCCAAGTGACTTTAGATTGTTCGATCCTCATTTACCCATTGATGATGATCCTAAGATATTTACTCACGATGGTAAAAACTACTATATGCCGTGGGAATCGACAGTGTGCATCAGCGAACGTTGGTTTTATCATACTAAAGACACAAAGTTTAAATCAATAGATGAATTAGAAAAAATATATAAACAATGTACAAAAAATAACAATATCTTAATACTAAACTGCCCTCCTAACAGAAAGGGAGAAATAAGGACAGAAGATATTGCCATACTAAAAGAATTACGTAAACGGTTGAATTTATAAGATAATACGGAAGATACTATGCTAAGAACTCAGTCGTGTATGTTGCTGTTAAGATGTTCTACCAGTAGCCTGCCAGAGAATCCGGTGTAAGCCTTCAATACCATAAGGGCGATCTTTACTGGAGGACTGAAACTGTTCCCAGCCAGTGCTGTGACAGACCGACCTCTTTGGCTATACTGTCGAATGGAAACACGGAATGAAGATTTCCAAGTTCACTCTCACCAAAACTCTTACGATATTTTTCCAGAATATCGAATTCTGTAAAGCCCAAAGTAGGGTGGATTTCTGAAATATTTTGTATCTTAGCCATATCTTAATTGGGATATTTCCCCCGTTTTGCCCGTCAAACCTTATTTGCGGGGGAATATCTAAAGATACAAAAAGCCAACTAATTCGCAACACCACAAATATGAATCAGTTGACCAATTTTATATTATTTACTAAATGTCCCTAAATATATTGAATCCGTATCAAACGAAACAATCTATCATTCTTTTCCATAGTGTAACAAATAATAAATAGAATACTACCAATCATTATTTTCATTCCCTACCAGACCATTCTTTGCTGCTTCTTCTATTTTATCCATGATGACATTTGAATAAGCATGTGTCATAACAAGTGCCTTAGAAGAACTCTTTTTAGCCTTATATCCATCTTTCATTTGAAATGGAAAGCATTTTTCAATAGCCCACTTTTCTACAGATTTTGTAGCCTGGGTACCCCCAATTGCTCCCATTATACCGCCACCTACATATTTATTAACATCGTAGTTTTGAACAGTATAAGTAACACGAATTTTACCCTCTTTAATATCTACTCTGATAATAGGATATATGCTGATAACATAAGAATTCATACCTCCTGCATGAGACGCAATTCCTCCTATAAACCCTTTGGCAATTATCACACCAGCCTCTTTATCATTAAGTTGAATAACAGCATCAGCATCGTTGAATGTAGCAGTGAACCAATAATTAAGGGCAACATAAAGTTGTTCTTTTGTTTGTTCTCCACAATCTATAACTTGAACATAAGTCAATGAATTGTTTTTGTCTAATGAAACTTTTGTTCCTAAGTTTTCAGCGGCTTCAGTCCATTTATCTCCAAAATTCTCAACCGCATACTTCTCAAGTTCTTCAGCACGCATAATTTGAGCACTTATACATACTGTCATAACGCATGCCAGTGCACTAATAAAAAATCTTTTCATAATTGTTAAACATGCATCGCTGGCTCGTCAATGCTCTTAATTAATAAAGGAATATTATTAACACATAAAGAAAGCGTGAACCAATAGTTCAATATTCCAATAATAAAAGTTCTCAACTACCTTAAAACGGAAAAATAGAAAAAGTCAACTCACACTTATTATCGTATATGCTACAAATCATTATAACGCTAATAACGAGTTTTTTTCATCTCTACCACCTTAGATAATATATTAAGTTTATCATTTTAAAAAGAACTAAACGCATCCTATATATGTTCGTTGTTTTATACAACAATGCAAATATAAACATTTTTTAATAAAGACTCAAAATTTACAAATTATTTGTTTAAAAAGATGTATCCAACCACTACCAACTTTCCCTATTTAGAAACACATTTCCCATTCTATAACATTGATAATCAGAAAACAAGAAAGTACATACTTTCTTATAAAAAAATACGTATTTGACACACTGTTAATTAGAATTTTAAGTGTGTGTTAAAATACTAATCTTATAATCATAAAAACACATAAGGAACTTTCATTAAATTAAGTATATTCTTTTCTTATACAATAATGAGGGGGTCCGAAAAAGGGTACCCTCCTGTTTTTTTTTGTAAAAGTCCGAACTTTCTCAAGCTCGGACTTTTGCACAATAAAAAAGAGGGGATCCTTTCGGACACCCTCATTTGAATAAACTCTAAAAGGAACTACTAATCACTCCCACTCTATAGTTGCCGGTGGCTTGGAACTGATATCATAAGTTACGCGATTCACACCCTTCACCTTATTAATTATATCATTAGAAACTTTTCCTAAGAACTCATAAGGCAAATGTGCCCAATCAGCTGTCATTGCATCGGTAGATGTCACAGCACGCAGTGCAACAGCTCTTTCATAAGTACGTTCATCTCCCATTACACCTACAGACTGAACCGGAAGCAAGATAACACCTGCCTGCCATACCTGGTCATACAATCCCCAATCTCTCAATCCTTGAATAAAGATATCATCGGCATCCTGCAAAATAGATACTTTTTCCGGAGTTATATCACCTAAAATACGCACAGCTAATCCAGGTCCGGGAAATGGATGACGCGTAATCAAATGTTCAGGCATACCCAATTCGCGACCTACACGGCGAACTTCATCCTTAAACAAAAGACGAAGCGGTTCACAGAGTTTCAAGTGCATTTTTTCAGGCAATCCACCTACATTGTGATGACTCTTGATGACTGTGCCCGTGATAGACAATGATTCGATGCAGTCCGGATAGATTGTACCCTGTGCCAGCCATTTCACATCTTTAATCTTATGTGCTTCTTCATCAAATACATCGATAAAGCCTTTACCTATGATCTTCCGTTTACGCTCTGGTTCAGTTACGCCCTCCAGCTCTGCAAAGAACTTAGCACTGGCGTCCACACCAATCACATTGAGACCAAGGCATTCATAATCATGCATTACGTTTTTAAATTCATTCTTACGAAGCATACCGTGATCAACAAAGATACAAGTAAGATTCTTACCAATAGCTCTATTCAATAATACGGCAGCCACTGATGAATCAACGCCGCCACTTAAACCAAGCACTACCTTATCATCACCCAACTGAGCTTTCAGTTCGGCTACTGTACTTTCAATAAACGAAGCCGGAGACCAATCTTGCTTACAACCACAAACATCTACCACAAAGTTCTTCAACATCTGTGTTCCGTCTTCACTATGAAACACTTCCGGATGAAATTGTACACCCCATACCTGTTCTCCCTCAATCTGATAAGCAGCTATTTCTACTTTATCAGTAGAAGCTATTTTCCTGAAGTTGGAAGGAATAGCTGTAATGGTATCTCCGTGGCTCATCCACACCTGGGTACCTTCTTTCACCCCTTTGAACAACACGTTGTCCTTACAGAAAGAAGCTAAGTGGGCACGACCGTACTCACGCGTACCTGCCGGTTCCACTTTTCCGCCATTCGTATAAGCCATGAACTGTGCACCATAGCAAATGCCCAAAATAGGATATTTACCCCGTATCTCGCTCAAGTCTACCTTGAATGCGCTTTCATCATATACTGAGAAAGGGCTTCCGGAAAGGATAACACCTTTTACACTTTCATCTCCTTTGGGGAACTTGTTATAAGGAACAATTTCACAATACGTATCCAGCTCGCGTACACGACGTCCAATAAGCTGCGTAGTCTGCGATCCGAAATCAAGGATTATTATTTTTTCCTGCATATAAATGGTTGGATTTTGAATAAATGATCTGCAAAAGTATAAAAAACTATGCAATCTACTTGAACAATAGTCTATTTATTTTCCTTTTTGCTCCTTTAGCAAGTCACGTATTTCAGTCAGTAACACCTCTTCTTTAGTAGGAGCCGGTGGTGCGGGGGGCGTTGCAGGAGCAGCAGCTTCTTTCTTTGTGGTCAGTTTGGTCAACAATCGTATAAATAAGAATATAGAAAGGGCAATTATCAGAAAATCAAAAGTAGCCTGCAAGAAGTTTCCATAATTCAACGTCACAGCAGCAATTTCTTTTCCATCTATCACCTCAGCAGGCTTCATCACCCACTTCAAATCCGTAAAGTTCACTCCACCTACCAGCAATCCGAGAGGAGGCATTATGACATCAGCCACCACTGATGACACTATTTTACCAAACGCTCCACCGATGATAACACCGACGGCCATATCAATCACATTTCCCTTCATGGCGAAAGCCTTAAAGTCCTGTAAAAAAGTACTCTTTCCCATCTTTTTTTATATTTAATATTAATTTCATGTGCGAATATAAAAACATTTTCTTACTTTTGCACCGCATTTAGAAAAGAAATGCAAGTTCAGAAATATATTTGAACAAATATTATAAAACCCTTAAAAGTTTAAACAAAATGATTAAAGTAGGTATTAACGGTTTCGGCCGTATCGGACGTATGGTGTTCCGTGCTGCAGTTAAGAACTTTGGTAACGATATTCAAATCGTAGGTATCAATGACTTGTTGGATGCTGATTATTTGGCATACATGTTGAAGTATGACTCAGTACACGGTCGTTTTGATGGTACTGTAGCTGTAGAAAACGGTGCTTTGATTGTAAACGGTAACAAAATCCGTTTGACTGCAGAGATGGATCCTGCTAACTTGAAATGGAACGAAGTTGACGCTGACGTTGTTGTTGAATCAACAGGTTTCTTCCTGACTGACGAAACAGCTCGCAAACATATCCAGGCTGGTGCTAAGAAAGTAATCATGTCTGCTCCTTCTAAGGATGCTACTCCTATGTTCGTATATGGTGTTAACCACGATACTTACGCAGGTCAGGACATTATCTCTAACGCTTCTTGTACTACTAACTGCTTGGCTCCTATCGCTAAAGTATTGAACGACAAGTTCGGTATCGTTAAAGGTTTGATGACTACAGTTCACGCTGCTACTGCTACTCAGAAAACAGTAGACGGTCCTTCTAAGAAAGACTGGAGAGGTGGTCGTGGTATTCTTGAAAACATCATCCCTTCTTCAACAGGTGCTGCTAAAGCTGTAGGTAAAGTATTGCCGGTATTGAACGGTAAACTGACTGGTATGGCATTCCGCGTTCCGACTTCTGACGTTTCTGTAGTTGACCTGACAGTAGTTCTGGAAAAACCAGCTACAGTAGAAGATATCAACGCTGCTATGAAAGAAGCTTCTGAAGGCGAATTGAAGGGTATCCTTGGCTATACTGACGATGCAGTTGTTTCAACTGACTTCCGTGGTTGCGCTATGACTTCAATCTTCGATTCTAAAGCTGGTATCTCTTTGGATTCTAACTTCGCTAAAGTTGTATCTTGGTATGACAACGAGTGGGGTTATTCAAACAAAGTTTGTGAAATGGCTCGCGTTATCGCTAAGAAATAATCATTCACAATATGATTCAAGTAAAGCTGTTTCGGTTTCCGAAGCAGCTTTTTTCATATATTCATTTTTGATCCGAAATGAGCAAAACTCACCACAGAGTAGTATTTATCTGATGAAACGCAGATTAAAAGGCTGTAGTTCTTTATCATACATTTGTTTCCCTTTACGAAAATCTGCGTTAATCCGTGTTTCAATAAAGATTTAAACTCTGTGGAACTCCGTGTTACTCTGTGGTGAAATCATTCAGAAAAAACTAAAACGCCCTCTATTAATTAACAAAATTATATTAATCTGCGAAATAATCCTTATTCACTAATACTTTGTTAAAAAGCAGATCATTCCTACTGTAAGTATCCACTATTTTAGTAATTTTGTAACTCATAAGTATAAACCAAATCATTCATAATCCGGCTTATATGAAGAGACTAAACGTAATATTGATTTTACTTTGCATTATTATTAATATGATGAACGCCCAAAACCCTTTTTTTGAAAAGTATACTACACCGTATGGAACTGTCCCATTCGATAAAATAAAAACAGAACATTATGAACCTGCCATCCGTGAAGGAATCCGTCAGCAGGCAGCTGAGATAGATGCTATCGTTAATAACCCGGAAGCACCGACTTTTGCCAATACAATACTGGCATACGAAAAGTCAGGCGAACTATTGGATCGTGTAACGACTGTATTCGGTAATCTACGTAGTGCAGAGACGAATGATGATCTGCAGATACTGGCACAGGAAATGATGCCACTTCTTAGTGAACACAGCAACAATATCAGTCTGAATGAAGAGTTATTTAAACGTGTAAAAGCTGTCTATAACCAAAAAGAGCAATTAAACCTAACTCCGGAACAAACCAAGTTACTCGAAAACATATATGATGGTTTTATCCGCCGGGGAGCCAATCTGCAAGGAGAAGCCAAAAAGCAATACCGTCAATTAACGAAAGAATTGAGCAGCCTTACATTGCAGTTCAGCGAAAACAACCTGAAAGAGATAAATAATTATCAGCTTGTGCTTACAGACAAAGCACAACTTGCCGGACTCCCGGAAAGCGCCATAGAAGCAGCAGCTGAAACAGCCAAGGAAAAAGGTGTAGAAGGCTGGGTATTCACTCTACAGGCACCAAGTTACATCCCTTTCATGACTTACGCCGACAATCGTGATCTACGTCATGAGCTTTACATGGCTTATAATACCAAATGTACCCACAACAATGAGTACAACAATATCGATATTGTAAAGAAGCTCGTTAATACCCGAATGGCTATCGCACAATTGCTGGGATATGAAAACTTTGCCCAATACACTTTGAAAAAGCGGATGGCAGAAGACAGTGATGCGGTTTACAATCTGCTCAACCAACTTTTAGAAGCGTATACTCCTACTGCAAAGAAAGAATACCAGGAAGTACAGGAGCTGGCACGCCAGGAACAAGGTGCAGAGTTCACCGTTATGCCTTGGGATTGGAGTTACTATTCTAATAAACTAAAGGATAAGAAGTTCAATATCAATGAAGAAATGCTACGTCCTTATTTTGAACTGGAAAAAGTAAAAGAAGGAGTATTTGGCCTGGCAACCCGCTTGTATGGAATTACCTTCAAAAAAAATACCGATATTCCGGTCTATCACAAGGATGTGGATGCCTATGAGGTACTTGACAAAGATAATAAAACGCTCGCTATACTTTATACAGACTTCCACCCACGTACAGGAAAACGTGCAGGTGCGTGGATGACCGAATATAAAGGCCAATGGATAGACGAAAAGACAGGAGAAAACAGCCGGCCACATGTGTCTATCGTGATGAACTTTACAAAACCAACAGGAAACAAACCCGCCTTACTGACTTTTGACGAAGTGGAAACATTTCTCCATGAATTCGGGCACAGTCTGCATGGTATGTTTGCTAATTCTACTTACGAGAGCCTCAGCGGCACCAGCGTTTATTGGGATTTTGTAGAGTTACCTTCACAAATTATGGAAAACTTTGCTATCGAAAAAGAATTCCTCAATACGTTTGCCCAACACTATCAGACGGACGAAAAGTTACCCGAAGAACTGATAAAACGCATGGTAGATGCTTCCAATTTCAATGCTGCTTATGCCTGTCTGCGTCAAGTTAGTTTCGGTTTGTTGGATATGGCATGGTATACCCGTAATACCCCTTTTGAGGGAGATGTGAAAGAGTACGAACAACAATCATGGGCCAAAGCACAAATATTACCGGTTGTGAAAGATGCCTGTATGAGTACACAGTTCTCACACATCTTTGCCGGAGGATACTCTGCCGGATACTACAGTTATAAATGGGCGGAGGTATTGGATGCGGATGCTTTCTCGTTGTTTAAACAGAAAGGTATATTTAGCAGGGAAGTTGCCGAATCATTCCGCAACAATATTCTGTCAAAAGGTGGAACGGAACATCCAATGATACTTTATAAGCGCTTCCGTGGACAAGAGCCTACAATTGACGCATTGCTCATCAGAAATGGCATTAAAGAAAACACTGGAAATTAAAAACTGAAGATTAGAAATCAAGATGAAGAAACAAATATTGAAATATATCGGAATATTGTTTGCAATCATGCTGATTCCGGCTTTAAGCGGATGCAATGATACGGACGATGTGCAAAAGATATTCACAGGGAAAACATGGAAGATGACCTATATCACCAAAAAGGGTGAACATAGATGGTATACTTTTCCGGGAGTAGACGAAAAGAACTATTTGTCTTATGATCCAACCACCGGAACAAGAGCATTCCGGATAACTTTCACAGGCAGTACAAGTGAAAACAGAATCAATGGTGACTTCAACGGTTCCGGTTCTGTGGTTATGAACGGTACATGGGAAGCAAATGGCGAAAAACAAACTTTCCGAACAACTGTAAAAGATAAAAGGGTGACCGATTCGAATGACAAATTGGGGCAGTTCATCATCGAAGCAATAACCAAAGCAACCTCCTATGAAGGAGATGAATACAATTTGTATCTCTATTTTGAATATAATACAGAAACTCTGTGCATTACATTTGCACCCGAAAAATAAAACACATACGATAATGAATAAACAATCAGAATTAGATAAGCGTTATATACGTATGGCCAGCATCTGGGCTGAAAATTCGTATTGCCAACGGCGTAAAGTAGGAGCATTGATTGTCAAGGACAAAATGATCATTTCCGACGGATATAACGGA
Organism: Bacteroides sp. K03; assembly: GCF_019734355.1. Taxonomy (NCBI): domain Bacteria; kingdom Pseudomonadati; phylum Bacteroidota; class Bacteroidia; order Bacteroidales; family Bacteroidaceae; genus Bacteroides; species Bacteroides sp. K03. Next base: position 3,562 of record NZ_JAASHC010000021.1, on the reverse strand, counting down.
ACGCCTTCCGGCTTCGAGAATGTCTGTGAAGATGAAAACAATGTCACAAAGCCCTATGTGCTTCATGCCGAAGCAAACGCCATAACCAAAATAGCACGTTCTAACAACAGCAGCGATGGTGCTACCATGTATGTCACGGCTTCTCCTTGTATTGAATGTGCCAAACTAATCATTCAGGCGGGTATCAAACGGGTAGTTTACTCCGAGCATTACCGTCTGGAAGATGGAATTGAATTACTCAAACGGGCCGGAATAGAAGTCATATTTGTGACAACAGACCACGAGTAACAATAACAAAAAAAGAAAAAACAGCAAACCGCAGTTATAGCATAGCTCCCCGCAGCTTGCAACTACTAACTAATAACTAATAAAAAAGCATGAGTACAAAAAACTCTTCCCGTTTTACCCCTGTCATCATTGCTATCAGCGTAGTAATTGGAATCCTTATCGGAACGTTCTACGCCAAACATTTTGCAGGCAATCGCTTAGGCATTATCAACGGATCATCCAATAAGTTGAATGCTTTACTCCGTATTGTTGATGACCAATATGTAGATACGGTGAACATGACAGACCTTGTAGAAAAAGCAATGCCTCAGATTCTGGCTGAACTTGATCCACATTCAACTTACATTCCGGCACAAAATCTGGAAGAAGTAAACTCTGAATTGGAAGGAAGTTTTAGTGGAATAGGTATCCAGTTTACAATACAATATGATACCATACATGTAAATGCCGTTATTCCCGGCGGACCTTCCGAGAAAGTAGGCTTAATGGCAGGTGACCGTATTGTAACCGTAGATGATAGCCTCTTCGTTGGGAAAGAGGTTACTAACGAACGGGCCATGCGTAAACTGAAAGGCCCGAAAGGCAGTCAGGTTAAACTGGGCATTAAGCGTGCAACCGAAAAAGACCTGATAAACTTCACGATTACCCGTGGTGATATACCGCAGAATACAATAGATGCCGCTTACATGCTGAACGATGATTTCGGATATATCCAAATCAGTAAATTCGGACGTACATCACACGTAGAATTATTAAATGCTCTTGCACAATTAAATCATAAGAATTGTAAAGGACTTATCATAGATCTTCGTGGAAATACCGGAGGATATATGGATGCTGCCACACGAATGGTAAATGAGTTTCTGCCGCAAGGGAAATTGATTGTTTATGCACAGGGACGTAAATACAAACGTCTGGATGAAGTTGCTAACGGAACAGGAAGTTGCCAGAATCTCCCATTGGTTGTTCTTGTAGATGAAGGATCGGCTTCTGCCAGCGAAATTTTCTCGGGTGCTATTCAGGATAATGACCGTGGAACTATCGTAGGACGTCGTTCATTCGGTAAAGGTCTGGTACAGCAACCCATCGATTTCAGCGACGGTTCTGCCATTCGTCTAACAATAGCCCGTTACTATACCCCCTCAGGACGTTGTATACAGCGCCCATACGAAAATGGAAAAGACCGCAATTATGAAATGGATTTGTACAACCGTTATACCCACGGAGAATTTTTCTCACGTGACAGTATAAAACTGGACGAATCACAGCGGTACTCAACCGGGTTAGGACGCCCCGTGTACGGTGGTGGCGGTATTATGCCCGACGTATTTGTACCACAAGATACTACTGGTGTGACCTCCTACTTGTCTACCGTACTAAACAAGGGGTTGACTATTCTCTTTACATTCCAGTATACGGACAACAACCGCGAAAAACTGAGCAAATACGATACGGAAGAGTCACTCGTAAACTACCTGCGTCAGCAAGGGCTCGTTGAACAATTCGTTCGTTATGCCGAAACCAAAGGTGTTAAGAGAAGAAATATCCTTATTCAGAAGTCATATAAACTACTGGAAAAGAATATCCTCGGAAACATCATTTACAATATGCTCGGAAAAGAAGCTTATATCAAATATTCCAACCTGACAGATCCGACTGTAAAGAAAGGATTGGATTTGTTGGAAAAAGGCGAAGCTTTCCCCAAAGCACCGGAAATAGTTGAAGAACCGGAAATCAAGAAAAACGATGAAGGAAAGAAAAAAAGAACTGCGCAAGCTGATAGCGCAAGAGAAAACCCGGTATTGCGACTCTACGCTGAAGGCACTCTCTGCTGACATTTTAGCTAACCTGGAAAGTCACCCGGCTTTCCAGGCAGCAAACACCATACTACTCTACCACTCCTTGAAGGATGAAGTCCAGACCCATTCCTTCATTGAGAAGTGGAGTGAAAGAAAAAGGATTATATTACCTGTCGTTGTTGGAGATTATCTGGAACTACGACTTTATACAAGCCCCCAGGACCTGATTATCGGTTCTTATGGTATTGCCGAACCTACCGGAAAATTGTTCACCGACTATGGCTCCATTGAACTGGCAGTAGTTCCGGGCGTTGCTTTTGACCAGACCGGACATCGGTTAGGAAGAGGTAAAGGTTATTACGATAAACTCCTTCCCCACATTACAGCCACAAAACTTGGAATATGTTTTCCCTTTCAATTGCTTGAAGAGGTACCTGCAGAATCATTTGATATCTGTATGGATGAAATTATAACAAAATGAAAACTAATTATCACACCCATACTACCCGCTGCCACCATGCGACAGGGAGTGACGAAGAATTTGTTTTAAGTGCCATCAAAGGAGGCTATCAGATAGTAGGGTTCTCAGACCATAGTCCGTGGAGATATCACACGGACTATGTATCAGATATCCGGATGACTCCTGAAGAATTCCCTGAATATGTAGAGAGCATCCGAAGCCTACAAGAAAAATACAAAAACCGGATAAAGATACATTTAGGATTGGAATGCGAATATTTTCCTGAATACATACATTGGCTGAAAGAGCTGATAAAGGAATATAAGCTCGATTATATCATCTTTGGCAATCATCACTTCCACACAGACGAAAAATTTCCCTACTTCGGACGTAACACCATCACACCAGATATGCTCGAACTCTACGAAGAGAGTGCAATCGAAGGAATGGCAAGTGGTCTGTTTGCCTACTTGGCCCACCCTGATCTTTTCATGCGTTCTTATCCGGAATTTGATTCCCACTGTAAATTAATTAGCCGGCACATTTGCCGCGCAGCTGCCCGGCTTAATATCCCTTTGGAATATAATATAGGAATGATGGACTACAACCAGGCTTTTGACACTCTGACCTATCCACACCCGGAGTTTTGGCATATTGCTGTTAATGAGGGTTGCACAGCCATTATTGGAGTAGATGCACACGACACCAAGTCATTGGAATATTCCGGGTACTATGATCAGGCTTGTGAAAACCTGAAACAATTGAAAATAAAAACAATTGATACACTTCCCTGCTTGAACGGATGAGTTATTCAGTGAAAAGATTACGCTCATAACTATCTAATAATCAAGGCTTATAAGAATGTACATTTTTGCATAACAAGAGTGTACATTCTTGTTATACTAAAGTGTACAATATTGTCATGCATAAGTGTACAATCTGACTATGCCTGTATTCACTTTACACATTTTGGTTAATATCTACTGTTTTCCTTCACAGTTTCTTGATTGTTTTA